>CAXUEM010000080.1:0-207 GCA_964249885.1 uncultured Hymenobacter sp.
GTTTTGGTTTTGTAGTAGCGCAGGCGCTTCATCTTGGGCTTTTTCATCAGCCCGTTCTTGTCATACTTCACCGTCGACTTGTTGGGCAGGTTGCTGGCCACCTGGGCGTCTTCGGCCGGCGCGGCTCCCGCCGGGGCGGCCCGCGGGGCCGCGCCGGCCCCGTGCTGGGGTTTGACGAGGCTTTTCGTTTTTTTTTGGGTGGGGTTT
>CAXUEM010000080.1:353-4651 GCA_964249885.1 uncultured Hymenobacter sp.
CGGGGCGGCGCCGGCCGAGTCGTCGGTTTCCTCTTCCTTTTCCTTGTTTTTGCGCTGGGCTTTGGCGGCGCCTTTGGCCACCTTGGCCTCGTTTTTCTTGGCCTTGCGGGCGGCCTTCTGCTTGTCCTTGAACTCGGCCGGCGTCTTCGGGTTGGGGATGCGGTGCGGGTGCAGCAGGGTGCAATTGCTCAGCGCCAGCGCATTGAGCAGTAGCAGCAGAATAATAGAAAAGCCGAAACGCGGCACGGGGCGGGAGGAAAGTTTCATCGAAAGATACGCATACGCGGGGCGAAGACGAAATAGGGCGGCCAGCAGGGGGTCGGTTCCAGGCGCTGGCTTGCGGCGCCCGCTTAGCTGCCTGCCCCCCTGCTGGCCGCCCGCCGGCTAGTAGTTGCGCAGCATTACCAGGCGCTCGCGCAGCCGCTGCTGGGGCAGAAACTCGGCTTCCAGCGGCGGTGAGAACGGAATGGCCGTGTCGAGCGATGCCACCCGCTGCACGGGCGCGTCGAGGTGCTGAAAGCAGTTTTCGGCCACCCAGGCCGCGATTTCGCCACCCAGGCCGCCGGTCAGCGTGTCTTCGTGCAGGATGAGCACGCGGCCGTTTTTGGCCACAGTTTTCCGCACGGCTTCCTGGTCCCAGGGCAGCAGGGTGCGCAAATCCAGCACATCAGCCGAGATGCCCAGCTCCTGGCAGGCGGCCAGCGCCCAGTGCACGCCCATGCCGTAGGTGATGATGCTGAGCTCGTCGCCCTCCTGAGCCAGCGCGGCCTGCCCGATGGGCGTGGTGTAGTAGGCCTCGGGCACCGGGCCGCTCAGGCTGCGGTAAAGCAGCTTGTGCTCGAAGTACATCACCGGGTTGGGGTCTTCGAAGGCGGCGCAGAGCAGGCCCTTGGCGTCGTGGGGGTTGCTGGGGTACACGACTTTCAGGCCCGGCGTGTGCGCAAACCAGGCCTCGTTGCTTTGGCTGTGAAAAGGGCCGGCAGCGGTGCCCGCGCCGGTGGGCATCCGAATCACCACGTCAGCGTTCTGGCCCCAGCGGTAGTGACTCTTGGCCAGGTTATTCACAATCTGATTAAAGCCGCAGGTCACGAAATCTGCAAACTGCATCTCGACCATAGCTTTCTGCTTTTTGATGCTCAGCCCCAGCCCCACGCCCACAATGGCCGACTCGCAGAGCGGCGTATTGCGCACCCGCGCCTTGCCGAACTCGGCCACAAAGCCGTCGGTAATTTTGAATACTCCACCGTAGTCCGCAATGTCCTGGCCCATGAGCACGAGCTCCGGAAACCGCTCCATGCTCTGGCGCAACCCCTGCTGGATGGCGTCGATAAAGCGAAGTTCCTTAGTGGGTGAGGAGGTGATGGAGTGAGGAGGTGATGAGGAAACGGCAGACTTCATCACCCCATCACCTTTTACCTCTTCACCTGAAGGAGCATACATATCGGCCACTTCCTCGGCCGCGTCGGCCGTGGGCATGGGTTCGGCGTCGGCTTCCCGGAGGCCGGCCTCGATTTGCTCCTTGATTTGCTCGCGGAACTGGTGGCGGGCGGTTTCGCTGAGGATGTTTTCGCTCAGGAGCCACTTTTCGTAGTTTTCCACCGGGTCCTTCTGGGCCCATTCCTGCATCAGCTCCTGGGGCACGTACTTGGTGCCGGAAGCTTCCTCGTGGCCGCGCATGCGGAACGTGAGGGCTTCGACCAGCACCGGGCGCGGGTTCTGGCGCAGGTCCTCGGCCAGGTTTTTCACGGTGTGATACACTTCCAGCACGTTATTGCCATCCACCTGCACGGCTTCCATGCCGTAGGCGGGGCCTTTGTCGAGGAAAGACTTGAACCGGAACTGCTCGTTGGAGGGCGTGCTCAGGCCGTAGCCGTTGTTTTCTATCATGAAGATGACTGGCAGCTGCCACACCGCGGCCACGTTTAGCGCCTCATGAAAGTCGCCTTCGGAGGCGCCGCCGTCGCCGGAATAGGTGAGCGTGACTTTGGGGTTCTTGGCCAGCAAATTGGCCAGGGCAATGCCGCCGGCCACGGCCAGCTGCGGCCCGAGGTGCGAAATCATGCCCACGATGTGGTGCTCGTTGGTGCCGAAGTGGAAGCTGCGGTCGCGGCCCTTGGTGTAGCCGTGGCGCTTGCCCTGCCACTGCGAAAACAGCCGCCCCAGCGGCACGCCGCGCCCCGTGAACACGCCCAGGTTGCGGTGCAGGGGCAGAATGTACTCGTCCTTGTCCAGCGCCAGCGTGCTGCCCACCGAAATGGCTTCCTGCCCGATGCCCGAAAACCACTTGCTCACCTTGCCCTGCCGCAGCAGAATCAGCATTTTCTCCTCTATTAGCCGGGGCTTGAGCAACTCTTTATACAAGGCCAGCAGGGTGTCGTCGGAGTAGTGGTGGCGGTTGAACCGAAGGACAGCGCTGGCTAAGGTCATGGCGGAGGCGGGAGCGGGGGCGTTCATGCGGCAAAGGTAGGAGAACGGCCTGCTGCACTCCCGGCCCCCGCGCGGAATCGCGGGCGGCCGTATCTTGGCGCCCATGAAATCATCTGTGTGGTTTGCGGCCGGGCTCGGGCTGCTGGCGGCTTGCTCTTCCTCTGAAATTAAGTCCGGGCCCGACCGGACGCGCGCGGCCGTCGAGCAGTACCTGCGGGCCAATTTGCCCGCGCCGGCCGGCTACGAGCCCGTGCGCTGGGGCAGCCCCAAAGCCTATACCCGCCGCGATTCGACGAAGCGGGCGGGCGAGGCCCTGCTGACAAGCACCGCGCGCCAGGACCGCGTCAACGGCTACGCCCTAATCGACGCGGCGGGAGCCGACACGGCCTCAGTAGTGCTCGGCACCCAGATTTCCCACACTTACCGCCGCAAAGACGCGGCCGGCACGGTCGCGCTGGACAGCGGGACGTTCGTGGTGTACAAGGACGGGCGAGTCATGCCCCCAAAGCGCTAGCTCGCGCCCCCTCGGCTGTTAGCCGGGTGCTGCTCACCAAACCTGAGGCAGGTTGCAGCGCCCGCTGGGTAAGCGTATAAACTAGGGTATTTGCTACAGACCACGGGAGCCTGAATTCTGGAGGAAAACTGAGTTTTGCAAATTTGCTTTGAAATTCAAAGTTCTTTTACTTCCTTTGCGTGACTCCTGGCTCTACTTACCCCCGGCTGGCCGGCAGGAAGTTCCCCAGTTGGGAGGCAACGCAGTTAATTTTCTTTTAGTCAATCACCTAAAACCCTACGCTCATGACTTTGCCCGTCAAATCAATCTCGCGCCTGGCGCTGGCTACTGCGCTCATCCTGCTGGTGCCGCTGGTGGCCATGCAGTTCAACTCGGAAGTAAACTGGACGTTGTCGGATTTCGTCATCATGGGCGGGCTGCTCTTCGGTACGGGCCTGGCCTATGTGCTGCTCACGACCCAGCGCGGCAGCGCGGCCTACCGGCTGGCCACGGCCGCGGCCCTGGGCACCGGCCTACTCCTGACCTGGGTGAATCTGGCCGTCGGCTTCATCGGCGGCGGGCCCACGCCGGCTAACCTGCTCTGCGGCGCGGTGCCCGTGGTGGCAGCGGTCGGGGCCATCCTCGGGCGCTTCCGGGCCGCCGGTATGGCCCGCGCGATGCTGGCGGCAGCCATTACCCAGGCCGCGGTGCCGGTGCTGGCGCTGCTGAACCCAGCCTCCGGCAGCGGCCTGAAAACGGTGGAGGTGCTGGCGACGGGGCTCTTCGTAGCCCTGTGGGTGGTAGCGGCCCTGCTGTTTCGGCGGGCTAGCGCAACGCCAGCCGATGGGGCCGCTTAGGCGGCCAGCTATCGGCTGTTTCCGGCCAGCGCCGACTGCTGGCCGCTGGCCGCAGCTCAGCGCGGTTACCAACACTGACACCGACGGGGCGGCTGCTTTAAACTTCCAATCACTTATGTCATGAATAATAGCGCGGCCACCAACACCCTCACGCCCTCCGCCATGCTGAGCTGGGCTTTCGGGCTATTAGTTTTTATTACCGGCATCCTGAATCTGGTGCTGGTGCATCCGGTGCCGGGCGTGGCGTATCTGCTGGTTTCGCTCGGGTATCTGCCGCCGGTGAATGCTGCGCTTAAGCGCAGGTTTGGTTTCGCCATTCCAGGCGTTGTCAAAGTCGTTCTGGGCCTTATGCTCATTCAGTTCACGCTGGGCGTGAGCGACTTGGGCAACATGATAGACTAAAGGCGGGCAGCATGTAGTTGGCCAGCAGCCTGCTGCTACTATTTTTTTGCCTGGCTGAGCTCGCGCTACGCTGCACCGTCCGGCACCAGCTTGGCGCACTGCCGGGCTATTTCCAGCTC
>CAXUEM010000080.1:4661-10950 GCA_964249885.1 uncultured Hymenobacter sp.
GCTCCTCGTTCGTCGGTACCACCAGAATGCGGGCCCGCGCGCCGGCCGCGCTCAGGTCGCGCAGGCCCGGCTGGCGCTGCTCGTTTAGTGCCTCGTCCAGCACCAACCCGAAAAATTCCATGTCGCCGCACACGAGCTGGCGCGTGAGCGCATCGTTTTCGCCCACGCCGGCCGTGAATACGATGGCGTCGAGCCCGCCGAGCACGGCCGCGTAAGCACCGATGTACTGGCGGATGCGGTAGGCGTAAATCTCATACGCCAGCTGGGCGCGCCCGTCGCCGGCGGCGCGGGCCCGGCTGATGTCGCGCAGGTCATTAGCGCCGGCCAGGCCTAGCATTCCGCTCTCCTTGTTGAGCAGATTCGCCACCTGCTCAGCCGAATAGCCCAGCGGCCCCAGCAGATACAGCAGTACTGAGGGGTCCACGTCGCCGGCGCGGGTGCCCATCACCAACCCACTCAAAGGCCCGAAACCCATGCTGGTATCGAGGCAGCGGCCGGCCCGTACGGCAGCCATGCTGCACCCGTTGCCGAGGTGAATAGTGATAAGCCGGGCCTCAGGATTGGCTAAATACTCAGCTGCCCGCGCCGCCACGTACTGGTGGCTGGTGCCATGGAAGCCGTATTTACGGATGCGCTGCTCGGTGTAAAGCCGCTCGGGCAGGGCGTAGCGAAAGGCGTACTCGGGCAGCGTTTGGTGAAAGGCCGTATCAAAAACCGCCACCTGCCGCGCCCGCGGAAACAGCCGCTCGGCTACCTCAATGCCCCGGAGATTGGCCGGGTTGTGTAGCGGCGCCAGGGCAAACAGCCGCTTGATTTCGGCCTTTACTTCGTCGTTAATAATCGTGGTGGCGGCGAAGGCCTCACCGCCGTGCACCACGCGGTGCCCGACCACCGCAATTTCGGCTGGGTCCTGGATGACGGCGCCGGGCTGCGTTGTGAGCAGCTGCACTACCGCGCGCAGGGCAGCTTCGTGGTCGGGTAGCGGCAGAGATTTGTGGACTTCGGTCAGCGGCGCAGCGGTGTTTTCAGGACCAAAGACCCGGTGCGTGAGGCGGGCTTCGGCCTCGCCAATGCGCTCGACCAGGCCGCCGCACATGGGCTCTTCGGCTGGCCAGCGGAAAAGCTGGTACTTGAGGGAGCTGCTGCCGGAATTGATGACGAAGATGTTCATGGTGGAAAAAAGGGTTTGCCCCGCCCTGCTGGGCTGCCCTACATCTGACTCTGAATGGCCGTAATAATCACCGTATTATATACATCATCCACCGTGCAGCCGCGGCTCAAATCATTCACCGGCTTATTCAGCCCCTGCAGCACCGGGCCGATGGCCAGGGCGCCGGTTTCGCGTTGCACGGCCTTATAGGTGTTGTTGCCGGTATTCAAATCCGGGAAGATGAGCACGCTGGCCTGGCCGGCGACTTCGGAGTCGGGCAGCTTCTGGCGGCCCACGAGCGGGTCCACGGCGGCGTCGTACTGGATGGGACCTTCCACTTTGAGGTCGGGGCGCTTTTGGCGGACCAGCTCAGTGGCCTCGCGCACTTTCTCCACGTCGGCACCGGCGCCGGAGCTGCCCGAGGAGTAGGAAAGCATGGCAATGCGCGGCGCGATGCCAAAAGCCAGGCTGCTTTCGGCCGAGGAAATGGCAATTTCAGCCAGCTGTTCGGCCGTGGGGTTGGGGTTCACGGCGCAGTCGCCGAACACGGCCACCCGGTCGGGCAGGCACATAAAAAACACCGATGACACCACCGACACGCCGGGCCGGGTTTTGATGAACTGCAGCGCCGGCCGGATGGTGTGCTGCGTGGTGTGGATGGCGCCCGACACCATGCCGTCGGCGTGGCCCTGGTAGACCATCATCGAGCCGAAATACGACACGTCGCGCAGCAGGTCGCGGGCCATGTCGTGGTTGATGCCCTTGCTTTTGCGCAGCTCGAAAAACGTCTCTACATAGTCATTGTAAAACTCCGAGGCCACCGGGTCAATGATGCGCAACGCACCGGCGGGCAAGCTGATGCCCAGGCGCTTGGCCGAGGCCGCCACCTCAGCCGGGTTACCCAGAACAGTCAGGTCCACGATGTCCTGGGCCAGGAGCTGAGCCGCGGCGCGCAGGATACGGTCGTCGTTGCCCTCGGGCAGCACGATGTGGCGGCGCTGCCGCCGCGCCATTTGCAGCAGCCGGTACTGAAACATGTGGGGCGTAATGCCCTCGGGCTGAAAGCTGACGAGCTTTTCGAGCAGCGCCGTGCCCGGCACGTGCCGCTCGAAGGTGCTGAGGGCCAGCTGTATCTTCTTCGGATTGTCGGCGCTTAATCGTGATTTGATGGCTGCCACCCGCGTCGCCGTCTCGAACGTGCCGAAGGGCACCCGCAGGATGGGCACGGCGTCGGGCAGACCCAGCAGCAGGCGGCGGATGGGCTCGTCGGGCCCTTCGGCGCTGGCCGTGAGCACGAGGCCAGCCACGCGCGGGTAACTGGCCGACTGGTTGGCCTGCAGGGCGCACACGATGATGTCGCCCCGGTCGGCGGGCGTCACAATCAGCACGTTGTCTTTCAGGTAGTTCAGAAAGCTGGGCACCTGCATGGCCCCGATAATATTATTATCAACCTGATTGCCCAGCCCGCTTTCGCCGAACAACAGCTGCGCGCCGAGCCCCTGCTGGATTTCGCGCATGGTGGGGTGGCCCAGGTTGGGGTCTTCGGGGATGACGGCCAGCAGCACCTCGGGCGGCAACTGCTGGCGCAGCAGCTCCTGCACGTCGGCTAGCTGCTCGGGGGCCACGCGGTTGGCCACGGCCAGCAGCACGGGCACCTCGCGGGCCTCGAAGCTGCGCAGCAAAGTCAGCACGGCGTTGATAACCTGGGCCGTGCTTTTGCCCGCGCCCGACACGACCAGCAGGGCCGGTACGCCCAAGTTTTTGGCAATGGAAACATTAGCGTCCAGCTCAAACGCCGTGCCCGCGCCCACAAAGTCGCTGCCTTCCACGACCGTGAAATCGTGCTGTTCCTCGGTGGCTTTGAACTTGTGAATTACCCGGTCAATCAGCTCGCCCTGGGCGTCGGTTTCGAGCAGGCGCAGGGCCTCGGGCCGGGTGTAGGCGTAGGTATCGGCGTAGGGCAGCGCGAGCTTGAAATAGCTCGTCACGGTGCTGATGTGCGGGTCGGGCGCGCCGGCTGGCTCGTCGTTAATGATGGGCTTGAAGTAGCCCACGCGCCGGGCCTGGCCCAGCAGCAGGTTCACCAAACCCAGCGCGACGAGCGACTTGCCGCTGTAAGGCTCGGCGGCGGCGATGAAAACGGCTTTCGTCATGCCTGGGCTAACGTAGTGGCCGGGGCCGGCGTTGGGTGAGTAGCGCGGCGGCTGAGTGTCGTTCACGAAACGCTACTCCCTTATGATTATCATGCAGCTTACTAGATGTGACTAATCTGAGTGAGCTGTGTGATATTGGGGACATGATTCCGAAGTTTATTTAAGTTAAGTTTACCTTATCTACCATTAAACCAAACAGTGGAACTAGTGGAAACCAGCCACGACAGCACCGCCGTCACCGCTTAGTTGCCGGGGAACGAGGCGTCGGCCCGGCGCCCCCAGCCGGGTACCATCCACCTCGCTGCGAAGTAACGAGCGGCTTTCGCCCAAGCAAGACGCGGGAGCTCGGGGAAGCAGTGCCTCCCCGCTCCGCCTTGCGCGGTGGCCCCTGTTTGGGCAGGTGCCGCACTGGCGGGGGGCAGTTGCTAAAACTTTCGCTTAAGTTAGGACATTCTTTTGCCCCCAGCTCCTCGATACGTCAACCATGAAACCCTCCCCCGCTTCCGTGTTGGAACGCAGCAACGCCAGCATTTCGGGTGCCAGCGGCCCCGGCACCCAAACCATCGTCTTTTTGCACGGCCTGGGCGGCGACCAGCTAGATTGGCGCCTCGTGGCCCCGGCCTTCGAAGACCGCTACCAAGTGGTGGTGCTGGATTTGATTGGGGCCGGCAAGTCGGACCTGGCAGCTTACAGCGCCGCCACGCACGCCACCCTCGATGCCCACGCCACTGACCTACTAAGCGTGATGAGTGCCCTGGCCCTGCACGACGCCGTGTTCGTCGGGCACTCGGTGGGCGCTATGATTGGGGTGCTGGCCGCCGTGCGCGAGCCCCAGCGCTTCGCGAAAATGGTGCTCGTGTCGCCCTCGCCGCGCTTCCTCAACGAAACGGGCTACGCCGGCGGCTTCGAGAAGCAGGACATCAACGAGCTACTGGAGGCGATGGAGGCTGACTACAACGGCTGGTCGCACGGCTTCGCCCCCGTCATGATAGGCCAGCACGCGCCCGCCGAGCTGGTCATGGGGCTCACCAACAGCTTCGTGCGCTCCAACCCCGAAATCGTCAAGCACTTCGCCCGTGTCACCTTCTTCTCCGACACCCGCGCCGAGCTGGGCTTCCTGACCATTCCCACGCTCATTGTGCAGTCGGCGCGCGACATAATTGCCCCGCTGGCCGTGGGTCACTACATCAACGAGCAACTGGCCGACAGCCGCATGGTCGTCATCGACACCAACGGCCACTGCCCGCACCTGAGCGCCCCCCAAGAAACCCTCTCGGCGGTGAACAAATTCCTGCACCTCGAAACGGTGGTGCCCCAAACGCGGCTAGTCAATTAAAATGGATTTTACGCCAGTGCGCGGTAGGGAAGATGAATAGCGTATTCTACTCGCCGGCTATTTAATTGCTCGTTTCCCTAAACCGCTGACCACAATCTTCTACCCAGTACTAGCGGGGCGCTACCGAGCCCGACGAATTTAAAGAATTCGTCTACGATTCATAGTTTACGGAACGCGCCGAGATGATGAGTTGCGTAAACGACGCCTCTACCGACGCTGCTTCCCTGAAATTACCGCAGCGTCGGCAGCTTCCATCCTTCCAGGGCGCTGGGTTCGGCCATGAGCTTTTCAATTTCGGCCACGGTGCGCGGGGCACCGGCCGAGAGGTTTTCGTAGCCTTTCTCGGTAATCAAAATATCATCCTCGATGCGCACGGCGATGTTCCACCACTTCGCGTCGCAGGGTGAGCCGGCGGGGATGTAGAGGCCGGGCTCGACGGTGATAACCGTGCCGGGCCGCAGCGGGCCGAAAGTGCCGCGGTCGTGCACGTCGAGGCCGAGGTAGTGGCTGGCGCCGTGGGGGTAATAGCGACGGGCTTCTTTGGCGTCTTTGATGATGCCCAATTTCAGCAGGCCGGCGGCCACAACTTCCTGGGTGGCTTTGTTCGGCGCGCTGAACTCGGCGCCGGGCTTGCACTGCGCAAAACCAGCTTCCTGGGCGGCCAGCACGAGCTCATAAATCTGGCGCTGGGCGGAGCTGAACCGGCCAGCCGGGGGTATGGTGCGCGTCACGTCGGCGGTGTAGCCGTGGTACTCGGCGCCGCAGTCCATCAGCAGCAGGTCGTTATTCAGGCGCTGGCGGTCGTTGGCTTCGTAGTGCAGAATGCAGCCGTTGGCGCCGGCCCCCACGATGCTGGGGTAGCCCTGAAACTCAGCCCCGAAGCGGCGGTACACGTACTCGTGCAGGCCCTGCATTTCCATCTCGCCCATATCGGGGCGCACCAGCTTGAACACCTCGCGCTGTCCGGCCGTGCTGATTTGGATGGCCCGGCGCAGCAGGGTCAGCTCCTCGGGCTGCTTGATTTCGCGCAGGCCGTCGAGCAGGTTGGCCAGCAGGGCGCCGTCGTGGCGGCCAGGCACAATGCGGGCAATGGCCTGCTGGCGCTCGGCGTCGGTCTTGGCCGTCAGGTAGGCCTGAATGATGGGGTCGGCACGGAGCACGGGCGACTGCTGGGCGGCCTCGCTCACATTGGCCGCTACCTGGGGGGCGTACTTCAGGCCGTATTTCTGCAGCACCGTGTACTGCTCCTGGCGCTCGGCGCTGTAGTCGGTCGGGAAAGCGGCCTGCTGGCGGAAGCCGGCCACGAGGTCGAGGAGGTCGGCCGGGTCGCGCGGGTCGTTGCGCGTGTCGGCGGGCAGGTCCAGGAAAAGTATCTGGCCGAAGTCAGCCCACCTGATGCCCGCGCCGGCAAAATCCTTGTTGTCGGCCGTGAATTGGATTTGCAACTGACTTTTGGCGCCGTCCTTGCCCAGGCGGCGGCCGGTCCACTGCTCACGGGCGGGGTCGCGGGGCCGGGTAAACAGCGCCTCGGTGATGCCCGTTTGGCCGCCCACCGTGCGCGGCTCTTTGAACAAAACCAGCAGGGCGTCGGGCTCGTCGTAGCCGGTGAGGTAGTAGAAGTCCGGACTCTGATGGTAAACGAAATCAACG
>CAXUEM010000081.1:0-9603 GCA_964249885.1 uncultured Hymenobacter sp.
GGCTGGGACTGGAACGGCCCGGCTTTGTGCCCGGCCCGGACCAGCCAGCAGCAGCAGCACAAGCAGCAGGATTAAAAGGCGAATAGCAGGCATCAACGGCAGATAGTGGCGCAAAGATGCTTCCCAAAACCGGGCTTAGCTTAGCTTTTCCTTGAATACGCGCAGGGTGCGCTCCCAGGCCAGCTTGGCGGCTTCGGCATTGTAGCGGGCCGGCGAGGTGTCGTTGTTGAAGGCATGATTCACGCCCTCGTACACATACTGCTCGTAGGCAATGTTATGGGCCTTGAGCGCGGCCTCGTAGGCGGCCAGGCCGGCGTTTACCCGCTCATCCAGGGCGGCGTAGTGCAGCAGCAGCTTGGCCTTGATGCCCGGTACTTCTTCGGCCTTGGGCTGGGTGCCGTAGTAGGAAACAGCCGCGGCCAGCCGGGGGTCGGCGGTGGCTAGGCGGTTGGCCATCGCGCCGCCCCAGCAAAAGCCCACGCAGCCCAGGCGGCCGTTGCTCTCGGGCCGGGCCAGCAGGTAGTCGAAAGCCCGCTGGTAGTTGCTCAGGTTCTGGGCCGGGTCGAGCTGCCCGATGAGCTTGCGGCCCTCGTCCTCGTTGGCCGGCGTGCCGCCGAAAGGCGAGAGGGCATCGACACCCAGGGCCAGGTAGCCGGCCTGCGCCACGCGCCGCGTCACGTCCTTGATGTGGGGCGTCAGGCCCCGGTTTTCGTGAATGACAATCACCGCGCCGCGCTTTTTCCGGCCCTTGGGCCGCACCAGGTAGCCGCGCATGGTCAGAGCGCCGCTGGGCCAGGTCACGTCCTCGGCAATGAGCTTGCTGTCGTCGGGGTCCGCGCCGACCGTGGCTGCGGCGGCGTAGCCGGGCTCCAGCAGGGCCAACGCGGCTGCGGCCAGGGCGGTGCCTCCGGCCAGCTTCGCCAGCTGGTCGAGAAACTCCTTACGGCTGAGCGGCCGGTGCGTATACTCGTCAAACAAGTTGATAATGCGCTGGTCCATATGGCGTTGAGTGGGAAGATTAGTGGCCTGGTTGCCCCTGCTGGCCGGCCTGGGGTGGCGCTGAGATGGTGAGGTACTCGTGTTTGCTAAGCCGCTTCTTCTTTGCTAAGCTGCTTCTTCGCGGTGCACGGTGGCCGGGCTGAAAGCCGGTACGCACACCGACCAGTATTCGCATTCGGCGTCAAACGGGTTGGAGTAGCGCACCCGTGCCCCGGCCCGAATCAGCAGCGACTCGCCCGCGCCCAGCTCCACCACGTCGCCGTCGATTTCGAAGCGCTTGCGGCCCCGCACCACGATGGTAATTTCATCAAATTCCGGGCGCTGGTGCGGCTCGCTCCAGGCCGGTGGCGCCACCATGTGCGCCACGCTGTAGGCGCCCGTGCCGCTGGAGGCCAGGCCAATATGCTCCTCAATCAGCTTGCCGTCGGTGGTGGGCACCCGGAAGGGCTGCTGCTGGCGAAAGTAGTTTTTAGTGGTCATAATATTTTTAGTGGTCATAATAAAGAGGTCGGACGAGCAACAAGGCGAAAGAACAGCCGGGCCGGGGAGGCGAAATTTGGTGCCGCCGGCCGGGTGAAAGTACGCCCCGGCGGCCGGAACTGGCGGCGCGGGCAATTTATTTGGTTCCCTGCCAACCTGGGCCGCAAGCGCCCGTATGTAGAGGCCAGACGGCGGCCGGCTACTTCTTGGATATTTCAGCATTGAGATACTGAGGCGGGCTGCGCGCCGTTTCCCATCATCTCCCTTACAATACCCCCTTCACCATGTCGTACCACGAAGAAGACAACTCCGGCAAAATTCTCCTCGCTGCGCTAGCCGGCGCCGGCGCCGGCATCATTGCCGGGATGCTGCTCGCTCCCGACAAAGGCTCGGCCACCCGCGAAAACCTGTTGGGCGCGGCTTCCAAATACAGCGGCTCGCTCGGTGAGCAGTTCTCGAAATACACCGCCGACCTGAACGGCACCTTCAAAAGCCTGGTCGAGAAGCTCGAGGACATGGGCATCACCGGCGCGGGCAGCAGCCTGAGCCTGAAAGGCGACTGGAACCAGATTAAGGGCAAGCTCCAGCAGGAGTACGGTAACCTCACCGACGAAGACCTCGAGTACACCGAGGGCAAAGGCGACGAGCTGGTTGGCCGCCTGCAGAACAAGCTCGGCAAAGGCAAAGCCGAAATCACCAAGATGCTGAACGACATGTAAGCTGCCCCGGCAGCCAATCAGAAGTTTAGAATTGCTTTAAACCCCGCGCCAGCTACCTGGCGCGGGGTTTTTGCTGGTGCCCGGCGCCACGGCAGGCCAACCAGCCGACCCGGATTGCGTAAGCCGGGCTGCACCTAGTTTATCATCTCACAAACCACCTGACCATGTCCGACAACAACGGCAAAATCATTCTGTCCCTGCTGGCCGGCGCCACCGCTGGCGTCGTAGCCGGCCTGCTGCTGGCCCCCGAAACCGGCGAGGAAACCCGCAACAGCTTCAAAAAAGCGGCTGGCGACCTCGGCGGCGACCTGAACAAGTTCTTCCAGGACTCGCTGGGTAAGTTGCGCGAAGCCACTGGCACCAGCACCGGCGAGGGACCCAACGAGGACGCCGCCGTGATGGAAGACCGCGACGCCGCCGACTCGCTGTTCGACTCCATGAACACTGCCGGTACCAGCGGCCGTAGCACTACCAACAGCCAGACCGGCGACAACGCCGCCACCGCCGGGCTGTAGCCGATGCCCAGCAGGGCCGGGACTGAATGAAATAAACGCCTTGTTAGTCAACTGCTTAATTAGGCGCAGCGAAAAAGTTTAGCTGCCGCGTAACCCCCCGGCTGGCTTCCCGTTAAAGCCTATACAAACCGCTTGAAAGAAGACCGAACGGCATTAGTTGTAAAATTGCCGACCGTAGGAGCTTCTACCGAAAATGGTTAAACAATTTCGCGTAGTAAAATCAGACGTGTCCATCGCAAGCTTCTGCTAACAGCCCCGGTTCGAAGGGTGAGCAGTTTGTAAAGAAAGGCCCCGCATCTTTTAAGGTGCGGGGCTTTTCGACTTTAGACCGCGCCTTATTCGGGGCGCATCTGCGGGAAGAACAGCACGTCCTGAATGGAGTGCGAATTGGTCATAATCATACTTAGCCGGTCAATGCCGATGCCCAGCCCGGCCGTGGGCGGCATGCCAAACTCCAGCGCGCGCAGAAAGTCCTCGTCGAGCACCATAGCTTCGGTGTCGCCGCGCTTGCCCAGCTCCAACTGGTCCTCGAAGCGCTGGCGCTGGTCGATGGGGTCGTTGAGCTCGGAGAAGGCGTTGCAGATTTCCTTGCCGTTGCAGATGGCCTCGAACCGCTCCACGAGGCCCGGCCGGTCGCGGTGCTTCTTGGCCAGCGGCGACATCTCCACCGGATAATCGGTGATGAAAGTGGGCTGAATCAGCTTGGGCTCCACGAACTCGCCGAACAGCTCGTCGATAATCTTGGCCTTGCCCATGCTGGGGTCGAGGTGCACGTGCAGCTCGTGCGCGGTTTCGCGCAGCTGGGCCTCGTCCATGTCCCCAATAGCCTTGCCGGTGTACTTCTCGATGGCCTCGAACATGGGGTAGCGCTGCCAGGGACGCTGGAAGTTGATGAGGTTGTCGCCGACTTGCACCTCAGTCTGCCCGTGCAGGGCCAGGGCCACGTTCTCCACTATTTCCTCCACCAGGTCCATCATCCAGGCGTAGTCCTTGTAGGCCACGTACAACTCCATCTGGGTGAATTCGGGGTTGTGGAAGCGCGACATGCCCTCGTTGCGGAAGTCCTTGCTGAACTCATACACCCCATCAAAGCCGCCCACGATGAGGCGCTTGAGGTACAGCTCGTTGGCAATGCGCAGGTAGAGCGTCATGTCCAGCGTGTTGTGGTGGGTTTTGAAGGGCCGCGCCGCCGCGCCGCCGTACAGCGGCTGCAAAATCGGGGTTTCGACTTCCAGGTAGCCTTTGTCGTTCAGGTAGTTGCGCATGGCCTGCACCAGCTGGCTGCGCTTGATGAATGTTTCGCGCACCTGCGGGTTGACCACCATATCCACGTAGCGCATGCGGTAGCGCTGCTCGGGGTCGGTGAAGGCGTCGTACACGACTTTCTCGCCGGTGGCCTCGTCTACTTTTTCTTTCACCACCGGCAGCGGGCGCAGGGCCTTGCTCAGCAGCTTGAGCTCCGTGACGTGCACCGACGTTTCGCCCACTTGCGTCTTGAACACGCGGCCCTTCACGCCGATAAAGTCGCCGAGGTCGAGCAGCTTCTTGAACACCATGTTGTACAGCTCCTTGTCTTCGCCGGGGCAGATTTCGTCGCGGTTCACGTAGAGCTGAATGCGGCCCGTGGTGTCCATGAGCTCGGCGAACGAGGCCTTGCCCATCACGCGCTGCGACATGAGCCGGCCCGCCAGCGACACTTCCTGAAAGTTGTTCAGCTCGGGGTGGTAGTTGTCGTGAATTTCCTGGCTGTAGAACGTCACGTCGAACAGCTCGGAAGGGTAGGGGTCCACGCCCAGCTTATGCAGCTCCTCGAGCTTGTGGCGGCGCTGCTGTTCCTGGTCGGTAAGGTGGTGTTGCATAAAGGCGCTGAGCCGCGGATTACGCAGCCTGACAAGGCGTTGCAGTCAGAAGCTGATTAGCTGAATCAGGCCACTACGTACCGTTTGTCTGGCGGCGAGTGCCGGGCAAATAAAGGTGAACTGCAAAAGTACAGCATGAAAAAAGCCGCCCCGATGCCGGGGCGGCTTTTTGTCGCTTAAAGTCCACCCAATACGCAAATCTGCCCGGCCAGCAGGGGGGGTTCGGCAGCCAGGCGGTACACCGGCGCCTCCGTCATGGCCGGGGCCGGGGGCGGGGTGGGCGCCAGCACGGGCTCGACGCGGGTGCGCAGGCGCTCGTGCACGAAGCCGCCCTGCAGGTGGGCCGGCAGTTCGGCTACCAGCTGCCGGTAGCGCTCCACGCCCAGCGCCTTGGCGATGTAGGTCTCGTGGATGCCGTTGAGGTAGCTCACGATGTTGAGCAGGGAGCTGTGAAACAGGCGGAAGTCGATGTCGGCTTCCACGTAGCGCTCAATCTCGCGGCTGCTCTGCGAGATGCGCAGGCGGCCGAGCAAGTCGAATATGGTGGTGTAGCCCAGGCGCCAAGTAATCTGCTGCCAGTGCGTCGCGGTCCACTTATCCAGCGGCTTGCCGGTTTTCTGGCTGCGGATGGCCGTATTGGGGTTGGCCTGCACCTGCGCGCGGGTCCACTGCGCTTTCATGCGGCGGGTGGTGCGCAGCATCTGCCCAATCTGGGCCTGCGCGTCAATCTCCTTGCTCGCAATGTGCAGCCCAGCCTTGTAGCCGGCCAGCGGCAGGCGGTGAATGCTGAAGTCGCCGTAGGCGCCGGCGGCGTAGAACGACACCGGGCGCGGGTAGGCATTCTTCACCACCAGCCGGCCCACCTCACGGCGAATCAGCGAGCTGTTGGTGCTACGCACGCCAGTGGTGTACAGAAACGCCTGCAAGCCCGAGAGGATAGTGTGGTAAGCCTGCGGGAACGTCCAGTGCAGGGCGTTGCGCAGGAAGTTGTCGTCGCCCAGCTCGGCCGTGGCGCGCAGGGCGTACTCGGTGCTCCAGCAGGTGTGCAGCAGCTTGGTAATGGCCGCCGTGTCGGCGTCGGTCAGTTCAGCCTGGTGCGCCCGGAAAAAAGGCAGGTGCTGCAGGCCGCCCAGCTGGTCGTCGTTCTCCTGAATGTGGTAGTTGATGGCAAAAAAGTAGTTGAGGAAGACCTGCGCCGGAATGGACTTGCGCCAGGTTTCGTCGGCTGCTTTCTGCTGCTCAGTCTCGTTCAGCTCCACGCCGGGAGCGTCGGTCTGCGGGATGAGCGGAATAATGCGGGTTTCCTGTGTCGTCGTCATGCCAGGTAAACGCCAGCAAGGGGTGTTTTAGTTGCCTGTTTGCTAAAAAATACTTGTCACCAATACTATCATAAAACATTGTAAAACAGAGAGATGAAAAGTTAAAAGATAAGCCGATAAAATAATTTTTAGTAGTCGGTTTGCTAATATAATTGGTTCGTTCCTTCGCCTTGCTTAGCTGCAGACTAAGAAGCCCTGGCACCCCCTGCTGGCTGAGCTATTACTGGGCCAAGGCTGACAATCCAAATCAGGCTAGAAACTAAAACAGCAGCCTCTCCGAAGAGAGGCTGCTGTTCTTTAAAAGGCGCTGCAAACGAATTGGCAGCCGCTGCTCTACGCTGGGTTTTACAGCTGATTTTTGATTACGGCTACTGCCTCACCAATGGTGATATCCTTTTTCAGGCTGCGGGTCAGGCGGGTAGCGCGGTTCACGCGGGTTGTGTCGCCGCCCAGGGCCCGCACATCGGCGGCCAGCGGCGAGAAGGCCAGCGGCAGCGCTACTTTCTGGGCCGCCTCATATTTTTCGCTCTCAGCCTTGGCCTGGGCCTGCTCGGCCCGATAGGTCGTGAGCTTGAGCGACTGCATGGTTTCATTTTTGCGCTTCTTCATGCGCTGGGCCACGCTCTCCAGCACCTGGAAGCTGGAGTTGGCGGCCACGCGGGCGCGGCTGGCAGTCCGGAGCTTGTCAAGGTTGGGCGCCGCGTCCCAGGGGCGGTAACGCGCCGGCTGAATCTCATCCCACTTCAGGGCGTAGTCCTGCTCTTTCTCACCTTCCTGCAGGTCGCTGTAGCCGTCGGGCAGAATGATGTCCGGTATCACGCCCTTGAACTGCGTAGAGCCGCCGTTCACGCGGTAGAACTTCTGAGTCGTGATTTTCAGGGCGCCGAAAGGCTTGAGCACGTTCAACTCGGCGGGCAGGGCATCGTCGAGGTTGATAACGCGCTGCACCGTGCCTTTGCCGTAGGTGCTGGCCGAGCCCATGATAACCCCGCGCTTGTAGTCCTGAATAGCCGCGGCCAGAATTTCGGAGGCCGAGGCGCTGTATTTATTCACCAGCACTACCAGCGGGCCGCTGTACTGCACCCGCGGGTCGCGGTCGTTCATCACCTGGGTCTGGCCCTGGCCCAAACGCACCTGCACCATGGGGCCGCTTTCCAGAAACAGGCCCGACATCTCGACGGCATCGGTTAGGGAGCCGCCGCCGTTGTTGCGCAGGTCAAACACAATGCCCTTCACACCCTCGGCCTGCAGCTTGGCCAGTTCCTTGCGCACGTCCTCGGCCGAGCTGCGGCCGCCTTCGTCGTTAAAGTCGGCGTAGAAGCTGGGCAGGCGCAGGTAGCCGATTTTCTGGCCCTTGTCGGTGATAACAGACGACTGCGCGAACTTCTCCTCGACCACCACCACATCGCGAATGATGGAAATAACCTTGGTCGTGCCGTCGGGCTTGCGCACCGTCAGGCGCACTTCGCTACCCTTTTTGCCCTTAATGAGCGTGACAGCTTTGGCCGTGCGCCAGCCTTCGATGCTCACGGGCTCGGCCGCACCCTGGGCTACGCGCAGCAGGGCATCGCCCTTGCCCAGCTCGCCCTGCCGGGCCGAGGCCGAGCCGGGAATAATGTCTTCGACGTAAATCAGGTTATCTTTTTCGCGCAACGTGGCCCCAATGCCCTCGAAGCGGCCGCTCATTTCGTAGTCGAAATCTTCCTTCATCTTCGGCGCATAGTACTCGGTATGCGGGTCATAGGTGTTGGCAATGGCGTTGGCGTAGGTCGTCAGCCATTCGTTGTTCAACGAGTCGGTCATGTCTTCAAACATCTCGTCATAGTATTTGAGCACCCGCTTGCGGGCTTCGGCCTCAATCTGGGCTGGCGTGCGTGGAGGCTCTGCCACGGTAGGTGCCTCGGTGTTAGCCGGAGCGGGCACCACTTTAGGTGTGCCAGGCTTGCCTGGTGCTTGGGCCACGGGCTTGGCTGCCAAGCGAGTCTGGGCCTCAGTCATCTCAGCTACGCGCATCAGCGTCTCGTACTTCAGCAGCTTGCGCCACTGCTCGCGCTGCTCGACTTTGTTGGCCGGGAAGGCCGCCTTTTCAAAGTCGGTCTCGAAGCTTTCCTCCACCGTGAAGTCGAAGGGCTGCGCCAGCAGTTCGCGGTACAGCGTTTGCGCCTCTTTGGTGCGCTGCAGAATGAGCGTGCGCGCTAGGTCGGCAAACTCATGACTGCCGGTCTTCACCTGGTTGTCAATCTCGGTCTGGTAGCGACGCAGGTTTTCTACGTCCGGCTGAAGCAGAAACTTACGGCGGTAATCCAGCCGCTTGATGCTCAAATCGAAGACGCGTTTGGAAAAGGCATCGTCAATGCGCTCGGGCTGATAATGAGCCGCGCTCAAGCCCTGTATCATGGTGGCGATGAGAATCTGGTCCTTGGTGGGCTCGGCCGCATCGCTGCGCCGGTAGAGCCGGTAGGAAGCCAAGCCGAAAATAGCCACTACCAGGAAGGCATACAGGCTAAACTTTAGACGGGGTGCGGACATTAGAATAGATAAAAGGAGAAGTCAGATGAAACCCACCGGGCTAAAGGCGGCCTAAGGTTTCAATATACGCAGGAAACGCCGCGGCCGGTTAAATAAGTGCCGGCAAAAATCGGGAGAATTTCGGCCGGCCAGCAGGGGGTGAAGGTGTGAAAGCGCGCCGCAAACGTGGCTGACCCCCTGCTGGCTTTCATGTGTAACCAATGACCAGCCAATCCGGCCCTAAGTTGCACAAAAAAAGCCTCTCCCGGTGGGGAGAGGCTTTTTTTAACGCAAGCACTAGGCTTGCGGATGGCTGAGCTTAGTAGCGGACAACTTTGTCGCCGCCGCTGTTGCGGAAGTGCTCCTCGAAGTAACGAGCATCTTCGGCATTGCGGGGCTTCACGCCCATCACGATGCCGCCGTTCTTGATGCCTTTTTCGTACTCGGCAGCGTGCTCCTCGGGGATGCCCGAGCCCACCAGGGCGCCTACCAGGCCACCCGTGAGGCCACCGGCGCCGGCGCCCGCCAGAGCGGCGGCCAGCGGACCAGCTACAATCAGGCCCAGACCGGGCAGAGCTACCGATGTGCCAATGGCGGCAATGGCACCGATGATGGCACCAGCCGTGCCACCGATGGCCGAGCCTACGCCGGCACCTTCCATGGCCTTGTCGCCCAGCTCGGAATCAGGCGTGTTGTCGCCGAAATGTGTTTTGCGGGTTTCGTCCGACATCAGCACATTCACGTCGTCTTTCGAATAGCCGCGCTCGTGCAGAGCGGAGTAGGCTTTCTCAGCGCTGGAACGGTCGCGGAACATGCCCGAGGTCGTGCTGCCTTCCGAGAAGGTGTTGCTCACGGCCTGACCGGCATCACGAGCAGTGTTCTGCACGGCGTCGATGCCACGGCCCACCACGGCGCCGGCGGTGCCGCCCACAGCAGCACCCTTCTGGGTGGCGCTGAAATCGTCGGGGGCGCCGGTGTTAGCGCTGTTGGTAGCGCCGGTGCCGGCGTTGTAGCTGGTGCCCTCGTTGCTCAGGCCCGAGCTGTTGCCCATGCCGGTACCGGTGTTGCTGGTGCCGTAGTTAGCGCCGGCGCCGGTGCCGGTGTTCTGGGGGTTGTTCGAATCGTTGGTGTTCATGGGAAGTGTTGGAAAGTGAAAAGAAAGAAGGGCTGAACTAAACAGAAACCCGAGTGGGTAACTGAGCGC
>CAXUEM010000081.1:9613-10826 GCA_964249885.1 uncultured Hymenobacter sp.
AACGGGGCAAGTCCGGTTGAGGTTGCGCCCGCTGCCGAAGCTTCCGCTATATTTCTATCACAAAACCTCCCCTGCCGGCCAGCCCTTAGTCGGCGCTGCCGCCAAACTGCCGGTAATTCTGCTCATCCAGCCAGAAGGTGCGGCATTCTTTAATCAGGCCCTTCAGAAAGTCTTCCTGGCCCTTGAGCGCGCGCCACTCGCCCAGGCCCATTTTTTCGCAGAGCTTGTAGAAGTTGTCGCCCTGCCCCTTGCTGCCCTGCACCTTCACCAGGGCACTGAGCAGGGGCCGGCCGGCGGCCTGCTCGGCCTGCGTGATTTCGGCCAGCATCTCATTGAGCCGCGACTTTTCGTGCGAAATCTCCAGGTTGAGGCCTAGTTCGGCTTCCTGCACCAGGGTGAGGTAGCTGACGGTGCCGGGCTGCTGGCGGGCGTAGCGGATGAGGTAGTTGCGAATACGGCCAATCATGGCGGGGCAAAGAAGTGAGCAAAGACGTTCGGACCCGAAAAGTACCGAAAACAGCTGGAACTAGCACAATTCACGCCAAGCCCTGCGCCGGCCCCCCTGCTGGCCGGTCGCCAGCGGTTTAATCCGTCCGCTTACCGGCCCTGCCGCCGCCGCAATTCGCGCTGAATGAGCAGAAATTCCCGGCTGCTCTGGCCCGCAATGGCCGTGTTCTCGTCGGCGCGGCGCAGCAGGTAGGGCATCACGGCCTCGACGGGGCCATAGGGCACGTACTTGGCCGTGTTGTAGCCGGCGTTGGCCAGGTTGTAGCTCAGGTTGTCGCTCATGCCGTAGAGCTGGGCAAACCAGATGCGCGGGTCGCCGGGGGCCAGGCCCTGCTGGCGCATCAGCTCGGTGAGCAGCAGCGAACTGGCCTCGTTGTGGGTGCCGGCGCAGGTGCTGATGCGGTCCACGTGCTCGACGCAGTAGCGCAGGGACTCGTTATAGAGGTCGTCCGTGGCCTGCTTGGTCGGGTTGATGGGGTTCTGGTGGCCGCGCTGCTGGGCCACGCGCCCTTCCTTTTCCATGTAGGCGCCGCGCACCAGCTTCACGCCCAGATAGTAGTTGTTGGCCACGGCCTCGCGGTGGGCGGCCTGCAGGGCTTCGAGCCGGTCGTGGCGGTAGAGTTGGTAGGTGTTCCAGACGATGGCCGACTCGCGGTTGTAGCGGGCCATCATCTGGTAGGTCAGCTCATCGATGGTGTGCTGAAAC
>CAXUEM010000082.1:0-6753 GCA_964249885.1 uncultured Hymenobacter sp.
CCCTCTTACTATAGCTCGGGCAGCGAGGTGTACTCGGCCGTGTCGGCGCTGGCCTCGACGGGCTACATCGTCTCGGCCCCCGACTACATCGGCTACGGCGCGTCCAAGGCCCTGCCCCCCCCCTACGAGCACGCCGCCTCGCTGGCCTCGGCCTCGCTAGACATGCTGCGCGCCGCCAAAGAGTTCTGCCTCAAAGAGAAAGTGACGCTGAATAAAAAGAACTTCCTGCTGGGCTACTCCGAAGGCGGCTACGCCACCATGGCCCTGCACAAGCTGCTGGAAGAAAAAGCCGCCGCCGAGTTTACGGTTACGGCCAGCGCGCCCGGCGCCGGGGCCTACCACAAGACGGCCTTCGCCCGGCACATCCTCAACTCGGCGCAGCCGCTGAACTTCCTGAGCAGCTACGTCTGGGTGCTCGACACCTACAACCGGATATACGGCCTCAACCGCCCCCCGGCCTACTACTACAACGCGCCCTACGCCGCCCAGCTGCAGGCCAATCCTTTCAGCGAGGTGCCCACCCAGCAAAGCCAGCTCTTTACCGCCGCCTTCCGCAGCAGCGTCCTCAACGGCTCCGACCCCCAGCTGGCCGCCGCTTTTAAGGACAACGACATCTACGACTGGCAGCCCAAGGCGCCCCTGGCCCTGTTCCACGGCACGGCCGACGACTACGTGCCTTTCTTCAACTCCGAAGACGCATACAAGGCCATGCTGGCCCGCGGCGCCACGCAGGTCAGCCTGCGGCCCATTCAGGGCGGCAACCATTTCAGCGCCGCGCCCACCTACACGCTGGCCGCGTACGCGTTTATCTCGCAGTTTTAGGAACAGTTAAAAGTTAAGAGTTGGAAGGACCGCCTGCTACGTAAGGCAGTTCTTCCAACTCTTAACTCTTAACTCTTAACTCCTAACTGACCACCGGCCGCAGCCGGAACGTGTACACCTGAAAGCCCGATTTGCCCGGCCCGTACGCGTGGCCGACCACCCGGTACAGGCCTTCGTAGCGGTACACGGCTTCGGTGGGGTTGTCGGCGGCGGGCACTTTGCGCAGCACGCGCACGGGCCGGCCGGTTTCGATGCTTTTGAGCAGGGCCAGGTTGCGGGGCGTAGCCACTTGGTCGGCGGTTTGGCGGCCGGTTTGGGGGTCGCGGCTGCCCTGGCCGGCATAAATTATTTCCGCTTCGCTGTACTCGTCGTCCTCATACTGGTCGGCCAGCACGATGCTCTCGGCGCCCCCCTGCTGGGTGCCGCATACGCCCGAGCGCCGCGGCCGGTGCACACCGCTGGCCGAGAGCTCCAGCCGGTTGCGGAACGTGTCGCCGGGCCGGTAATAACTGACGTGACCAAAATCAGGCATCATGCTCAGGCTCAGGCAATATGCGGCCGGGGCAGCAGGCGCTTCCAGGTGCCTTTTTCCCAGTTGTACTTGAGCGTGCTGGGCAGGGCCTGCCAGAAGTATTTGCTGGTTTCGACCGCGAAGCTGGGCTGCATGTAGCAGTTAATGGTGCAGCCTTCGCAGGCGGGCAGGCGGCCTTCCAGCGCGGCCAGGCGGCGCACCTCGTCGGAGTTATACAACTCAAACAGGCGGCCCTCCACCGGGAATTTCTGCTGGCCCAGGTGGTAACAGGGCAAAACCAGCTCGTTGTAGGGCGAAATGACCAGCGTGGTGCTGGCGGCCCGGCACACGGGCGCGGCCACGTGGTTGCCGCCGTCGCGCCGCAGGCCAATGAAGCCTTCGTTCAGGTACACGCCCTTGCGCTTGCCGAACGCCGAGAGATAGTCCAGCTCGGCTTCGGTCAGCTGCTCGCCGGTTTCCACGTCGCCGTACTCAAAGGCCGGATTGAGAATGAGCACTAGGCCGTTGGGCTGGGTGATTTCAGTGTACACCCGCTCTAAATCAGCCAGGTTTTTGCGAAACACGGTGAAGAGCACATCGGGCCGCTCGCCCAACTCTTTGGCCACGCGGATGCTTTCGAGCACAAAGTCGTAGCAAGCCACGCCCCGGCCCAAATCGTGCGTGTCGCGGTCAATGGAATCAAGCGAGAAATGCAGCATATCGACCAGCCCGCGCAGCTTCTCGGCGTTCTTGGGGTAGAGCAGGCCGTTGGTCGTCACAGTCGTGATAAAGCCCAGTTCCCGCGCCAGCTGCAGAAATTCTGGCAGCTGCCGGTGCAGCAGCGGCTCGCCGCCGGTGAAGTCTATCACGCTCACGCCCAGCTTTTTGAGGTCGCGCAGATTCTGCTCCACATCGGCCAGGGCAATGTAGGGCGAGGGTTTTTCCCAAATGTCGCAGAACGCGCACTTCGCATTGCAGCGGTACGTGACGTAGTAGTTGCACAGAACCGGGTGACGAACGAGGCGCATTGTTTGAGCTTCAGGCTGCAAGCTACAAGCTGCAAGCGTCCTATGTTTTTATGGTTGCCAGTAAAATAGACTAAACAGCTTGCAGCCTGTAGCTTACTGCTTGCAGCTTTAAACTAATGCGGCAGCCGGCCCCAGGCCTCGTCCCACTTGGCGGGCGTAGCGGCCAGGGCCTCGGGCGTGACGGGACCGTAGTGTTCCTGATAATAGTCGCAAAAGCCCTTGAGCGGGCAGCGTGGGCAGTTGGGCTTCAGGAAAAAGCATATCTGCTGCCCGTGCCAGTAGTTGTGCTTGTGGAAGTTATACAGCTGCTCACCGTCGGCCGGCAGCAGGGCCAGCAGCACCGCGTGAGCCTTTTCCACCGATACCTTGGGCCCCAGAAACCCGACCCGCTGCGCCACGCGGTGCACGTGCGCATCCACGGGCAGCACGGGTTTGAGAAAATTAAAAAGCAAGACCAGCGAGGCCGTTTTCAGGCCGATGCCGGGCATATCGGTCAGCCAGGCCATGCTTTTTTCCAGCGGCCAGTCGGCCAGAAAGTCGAGCGTGAATTCGCCGCCCGTTTCGGCCTGAATGCGGCGCAGCACCTCCTGAATGCGCGGCGCCTGTGTGTCGGGCCAGCGCGTGGTGCGGATGGCGTGGGCCAGCTCGGCGGTGGGCGCCTCCATCACCCGCTGCCAGTCATTGCCAAATGTTTCCAGCATGCGGTCGTAGGCCAGCTCCTCGTCGGCGTGGGTGGTGCGGTGCGAGAGGATGGTCGAAATCAGCTCCCGCATGGGCGTGCGCCGCGGCGTGGGCGGCAGGTGTCCGTAGAACGTGTCCAGCAGGGCATGGTCGGCCAGGATTTTCTCGGCGGCGGAAGCACTGTAACTAACCACAGATTCAAGCAGATTAAATAGATGAAACGAATGACGGCGCGGGCGCGCCTAACGAGCCAGCAGGGGGGGTGCAGAAGTGCGCCCCCCCTGCTGGCCCGGCTGAAACGCAAAAAGGGCCGCTCAGTTGAGCGGCCCTTTAGCATTACGAGCTTTCTTTCGAAGCGGCGGTCAAGGACCGCCCAATCTGCGAAATCAGCCCAATCTGTGATTAGAGCAGGCCGCGCTTGGCAGCTTTCTGGATCTTCTCATTGGCGATGATTGCTACTTCCACGGGGCGGTTGGCGGCTTTGCCGGCGGCGGTGCTGTTTTCGGCCACGGGCTGCGACGAGCCGTAACCGGTGGTGGTGATGCGGGTGTCGCTCACGCCCTGGGCCATCAACTCATTGGCCACCGACTGGGCCCGGCGCTGCGATAAAGGCTGGTTGATGGCGTCCGAGCCGCTGGCGTCGGTGTGGCCTTCAATCACGATGTTCGTGTCGGGGTATTTCTGCAGCGTGGCGGCCATCTGGTCGATGTTGGTCTGGGCCGAAGGCTTCAGCGCGGCCGAGTTGGTGTCGTAGAGGATGCCCGAAGCGAAGGTGATTTTGATGCCCTCGCCCACGCGCTCCACTTTGGCGCCTTCCAGCTCGCGGCGCAGCTCAGCAGCCTGCTTGTCCATGCGGCGGCCGATGAGGGCGCCGGCCGAACCACCTACTACCGCACCCAGGATGGCGCCCTTGGCGGTACCTTTTTTGCCGCCAATCAGGCGGCCGGCTACGCCACCGGCTACGGCGCCGCCCAAGCCGCCGATGATGCCGCCCTTAGCGGTTTTGCTCATCGTACCCTTGGGGCGGCCGGTTCCGACGGTGGTCGAGGTACCATCCTGAGCGTAAATAAACGAGTTGCCCAGCAGCAGGAAAGTCAGCAGGAAGGCAATGGCTGAACGAAGATTTTTCATGGCGAAAAGAAATTGGGTAAGTAAGGTTTTGGTACCGGCCCGGTCCGGTGTGGAGTTTGGGCCGGCAAGTACGCCATTTGCAACCACCTTGCCAAACTTTAGCTCGCCTCATATTTTAAGGTCAGCAGGGGCTAAGAAGGCACCAAAAAAGCCCCGCTGTTCGCGGGGCTTTCGTCTTGAAGCGGGCGAGGAGCTGTTGCTGCCTGCCCCAGCGCGGACCTACAGGTTCTGGCGGTTCACCGTGGACTGCTGCTGGCGCGCGGCGCGCTTACGGTCGGCGCGCTTGCCCAGCACCCGGCCGCCAATGGCGCCGGCCGCCCCGCCGATGATGGCGCCCTTGGTGCCGCCTATCACGGCACCAGTGGTACCGCCGGCCCCGGCCCCAATCAGGGTGCCTTTGCTTTTGCTGCTCATGCGGCGCTTGCCGTTGGAGTTATACCGGTCCTGGGCGAAAGCGGAGTTGCTGAGCACGAAAAAGCTCAGCAGGAAGACGAAAATCAAACGGAAGTTTTTCATGATAAAAGCAAGTGAGGTGGATAGTGGGAGGTAATGTTTGCCTGTAACGCCCCGGCCCCGGGCCGGGTTGCTGCCAGCAGGGGGTAAAAAAAGGCTGCCCGGTGGGGCAGCCTTTTCGGAGTTGTGGCGGCGCGGCGGCGGCGCTTACAGATTGCCTTTTTCGGCGGCGCGCTTCATCTTCTCGTTGGCGAAGATGGCCACTTCCACGCGGCGGTTGGCCTGCTTGCCCTCGGCGGTGGTGTTGTCGGCTACGGGCTGCGAGGCGCCGTAGCCCTTGGTGCTGATGCGCGAGGCATCGACGCCCTTGGCAATGGTTTCCTGCGCCACGGCCTGGGCCCGGCGCTCGCTCAGCGGCACGTTGATGGCGTCCGAGCCGCTGGCGTCGGTGTGGCCTTCCACGATGACGTTGGTGTCGGGGTATTTAATCAGCACGGCGGCCATCTTATCAATCTCGCTCACCGAGGCGGGACGCAGCGTGGCGGCGTTCGTGTCAAAGAGAATGCCCGAGTCGAAGGTGATTTTGATGCCTTCGCCCACGCGCTCTACTTTGGCGTTCTGCATATCGCGCTGCAGCTCTTCGGCCTGCTTGTCCATCTTGTGGCCAATGATGGCGCCGCCGGTGCCGCCCACGGCTGCGCCGATGATGGCCCCGGCCGCGGTGCCGTTTTTGCCGCCAATGACGCGGCCAAGCACGGCGCCGGCGGCAGCGCCGGCGCCGGCACCAATCAGGCCGCCTTTGGCGGTTTTGCTCATGCCGCCTTTGCGGGCACCGGTGCCGTTGCGGTCCGAGAGGTCAGGCTGCGAGGTGCTGGTGGAGCCGCTGCCGGTGCCGCCGGCCGTGCCGGTCTGGCGGGAAGTGGCGCAGGAGCTGAACAGCAGCACGAAGGCCATCAGCGTTGAGAGTAGGGATTTGGAAGTGTTCATGGTAGAAGCTCACTAAGGAAAATAAATGCCGGCAAAAGCGCACCGGCACGCGGGGCCTTATACGGAAAAACCCGCTCCGGTTACGGAAGCGGGTTTTCAAGGAGCGTGCCAGAAGCGGTAATGAGGTGATGGGGTGATGGGGTGATGAAGAGTTGAAGCGACAAACTTCATCACCCCATCACCTCATCCCTTCCTTACCTCATTACCGGGTCAGCAGCCCCAGCAAATCGGCCAACCGCTGCTTGAGCTCGCGGCGGTCCACGATGAAATCGAGAAAGCCGTGCTCTAGTACAAATTCGGCGCTCTGAAAGCCCTTGGGCAGGTCTTTGCCGATGGTTTCCTTGATGACGCGCGGGCCGGCAAAGCCGATGAGGGCGCCGGGCTCGGCAATGTTGAAGTCGCCGAGCATGGCGAACGAGGCCGTGACACCGCCCGTGGTCGGGTCGGTGAGCAGGCTCACGTAGGGCACGCCAGCTTCGGAGAGCAGAGCCAGCTTGGCCGAGGTTTTGGCCATCTGCATGAGCGAGTAGCCGGCCTCCATCATGCGGGCGCCGCCGGAGCGCGAAATCATCAGAAACGGCGTGTTGTGCTGGCGGGCATAATCAATGGCGCGGGCGATTTTCTCGCCCACCACCGCGCCCATGGAGCCGCCGATAAACTTGAAGTCCATGGCCGCCACCACCAGCGGCTGCCCGGCCGAGAGGCCGTGGGCCGTGCGCACGGCGTCCTTGAGGCCGGTGTTTTTCTCGGTCGCCGCCACGCGCTGCGGGTAGGCCTTGGTATCGACGAAGCGCAGCGGGTCGCCGGAGCTCAGGCGGGCGTCAAGCTCCGTGAACTCGCCCTCGTCGAAGAGCAGCTCGAAGTAGTCGGCCGCGTCGATGCGGTCGTGGTAGGCGCAGCTGCCGCACACAAAGTTCAGGCGCTTGTGCTCGGCCATGGTGGCCACGGTTTTGCACTCGGGGCATTTCCACCACAGGCCGTCGGGGGTTTCCTTTTTCTGCTCGGTGGGCGTGCTGATGCCCTTTTCCTGCCGTTTAAACCAGGCCATTTGTGAATTAGGAATTAGGAATTAAAAAATTAGGAATTAGGTCAGCGAAAAACTGATTACGGCTCTGCTGCCCTGCTGGCCCCCTCGAAAGG
>CAXUEM010000082.1:6763-10699 GCA_964249885.1 uncultured Hymenobacter sp.
ATGTGTTGGTAAGGCCGCGGCCGGGAATGTCCGGCCGCTCGGCCGCCGAATTATCCGGGCGGGCCGGGCCGGAAAAACGGGCAGCCCTAGTGGGCAAAGATAGCCTGAAATGGCATTGGCCGCCGCCACCGCAAACTGCCGCGCGCTACCTTGCTCCTCCAAACTAATTGCCCGGCCGTGGCCGGCTGCCATGAAACCAACTCTCCCGAACTACACCTCCCCCCTGCTGGCTGCCCTGCTGCTGGCGGCTCCCCTGCTGCTGCCCGGCTGCGTGGCTTCGCGCAAGTACGACGAGCTGCAGGCCCGCCAGACCGCCGACGCCGAGGGCAAGGCCAGCGCCGAGCGCCAGCTGCAAACCGCCACCGCCGACCTGCGCCGCGCCGCCGACGAACTAGCCCAGCTGCGCCAGGACCGCCAGCGCCTCGTCACCGACTCGACCCAGACCGGCATCAGCCTGCGCAAAACCCGGGGCCTGAACCGCGACCTGAACGAGAGCTACGACAAGCTGCTGAAAAACTCTGACCGGCAGCTGGCCAACAAATCCTCAGACTACGACAAAGTAGCCAAAGACCTGGCCCGCCGCGAGGCCGAACTGGGCGAGCTGGACGTGAGCCTGCAAAAAAGCAAGGCCGACAACGACCGCCTGGCCGCCGACCTCAAAACCCGCGAGGCCCGCCTGACCGAGCTGACCCAGGCCCTGGCCGACAAGGACCGGGCCGTGAACGACCTCAAGGCCCGCGTGAGCAAGGCCCTGCTCTCCTTCAACTCCAGCGACCTGCAAGTCAAGCTCAAGGACGGCAAGGTGTACGTGTCCTTGTCCGAGCAGTTGTTGTTCAAGTCGGGCTCGACCAAAGTAGACCCCAAAGGCCAGGAAGCCCTGAAGAAGCTGGCCCAGGTGCTGCAGGAGCAGAAAGACGTGAACGTGGTGGTAGAAGGCCACACCGACAACGTGCCCATCCGCAGCGGCACGGCCGGCCTGAGCGACAACTGGGACCTGAGCGCCCTGCGCGCGACCGAAATTGCCCGCCTGCTCACCGGCAGCGGCGTGGCGCCGGCCCGCGTAACGGCTTCCGGTCGCGGCCAGTACGTGCCCGTGACGGCCAACGACACGCCCGCCAACAAGGCCCTGAACCGCCGCACCGAAATCATCCTCACGCCCAAGCTCGACGAGCTGTTTCAGATTCTGGACAGTTCGTCCAGCGCCGGCAAGTAGCCCCGTTCGGCGGTCCGGCCGGCTGTCGGCCGCGCCAGTAGGGGGTACTCAGCAGCTCATCTTCCACAAAGCAACCGACCACCGGCCGGACCGCCTAATTGCCGGTGCGGCCTCTGCTATTCTGCCAATTACCCTTGTTTTTTAATATGAAGCGTTTTTCGTTCGCACTGCCCTTGCTCACTGCCCTGCTTGGCTCTTACCCCCTGCTGGCCCAAACTTCTCTGGCCCTGCCTAAGCCAGTCGTTAAATCCCTGACCAAAGTGCGGCCTGAAACCCTCAAAAGCCACATTGCCTACCTGGCCGACGACCGGCTGCGCGGCCGGCAGCCCGGTACGCCCGGCTACCAGTTGGCCGTGGACTACGTAAGCGCGCAGCTGAAAAAGCTGGGCGCCGAGCCGGCCGGCGACGGGCCCGGTTCCTACGCCCAGCGCGTGCGGCTGCGGCGCAGCACCCTGCGGCTGGGGGCCGTACTCACCTGGCAGGATGTGGGCGCCGCGCGGCCGCTGGTAGCCGGGCAAGATGTGGCCATCTACCCCCACCCCGAGCTGCCCGCCGTGCAGCTGCCGGCCGCGCCGCTGGCGTTTGCCGGCTTCGGCATCAGCGCGCCCGAGCTGGGCTATGACGACTACGCGGGCCTGAACGCGCAGGGCAAGATTGTGGTGGTGCGGCGCGGGGCGCCGGGTACGTTTGCCTCTACGGTGGCCTCGGCCTCGCAGGATTTGCTGGGGCTGGTGCGCACGGCCCAGCAGCACGGCGCGGTGGGTTTGCTGGTGGCCGGGCCCGGCGCAGTGCCCGACCTCTCGCGCGGCATCACCGGGGCGCTGGGCGCCGATGGCCGGGTGGTGACCTCGCGCAGCTTCTCGGCCACCGCGGGCCTGCCGCTGTGCGCGGCCATCAGCCAGCAAGCCCTGCTGCGCCTGTTCAGCGCCGCCGCCCTGGATACGGGCCGGGTGTATCCGGCGCTGCGGGCGGGCCGACCGGCGTCGGCGGCGCTGCGCGGCACGCTGGGCGCCAGCTACCAAACCGCGTATCAGGACTTTGACTCCTATAACGTGGTGGGCAAAATCACGGGCTCCGATGCGCAGTTGCGCGAGGAATACGTGGTGCACTCGGCCCACCTCGACCACCTCGGCGTGGGCACGCCAGTGCGCGGCGACTCCATCTACAACGGCGCCCACGACAATGCCTCGGGCGTGGCCAGCGTGCTGGAAGTAGCCCGGCTGTACGCCGGCCTGAAAGAGAAGCCCAAACGCTCGGTGCTGTTCGTGCTGGTCACGGGCGAGGAGCTGGGCTTGGTGGGCTCGGCCTACTTCGCGGCCCGGCCCACGGTGGCGAAAGCGAAAATCGTGGCTGATATTAACTCCGACATGCCCACCATTATCGCGCCGCTGCTCTCGGTCACGCCGCTGGGCGCGGTTCACTCGACGCTGGCCGAACCCGTGGCGCAGGCCGCGGCCTACCTCGGCATCGCGGTGGAGCCCGACCCGGAGCCGGCTCAGAACCGCTTTATCCGCTCCGACCAGTACAGCTTCGTCACGCAGGGCATCCCGGCCATGCACCTCAAGTACGGCAACAAAACTGCCGATGGCCAGAACAACCTCACCGAGCAGGTGAAGGCCTGGCGCGCCGCCACCTACCACCAGCCCCAGGACGATATCAACGGCCGCTTCGACTTCGAGGCCGGCCGCAAGTACGTGCAGCTGAGCTTCTTGGTGGGCTACCAGGTAGCGCAGGCCCCGGCCCGCCCCACCTGGAATGCGGGCGACTTTTTCGGGCGGCGCTACGCGAAGTAACAGGTAAACCAAAATGGTAAGCCGACGCCGGCGCTGCGTGCGAGGCCAAGCCAGGTAGATGAGCCGAAGACCAAAGGCCCCGCCACATTCAGCGCCACCAGCCTGAGTTGAGCGCGGCGCTGCCGGCTTCCACGCGCTGCCCGGGCCGGGGCAAGAGCAGGTTCACACCGGCCGTTTCGGCGCCGGCCAACAGGCGCTCCACGGGCTCGGTCCAGGGGTGATAGGCCAGGTTGAAGGTACCCCAGTGAATGGGCAGCAGCTGCCGGCCGCGCACCTGAACGTGGGCAGCCAGGGCGGCCTCCGGGCCCAGGTGCACGTCGGCCCACTCGTCGTCGTAGGCGCCGGCTTCCAGCAGGGTCACCTCAAACGGCCCGTATTGCTGGCCGATGGCCGTGAAGCCGGCTTCGAACGGGCCGGAGTCGCCGCCGAAAAACACCCGCTGCCGGGGTCCCAGCACAGCCCAGGAACACCACAGCGTGCGGTCGCGGTCGAGCAGGCCGCGGCCCGAGAAGTGCCGGGCCGGGGTGCAGGCCAGCCGAAAGTCCGGGGCCAGCGCGTACTCCTGCCACCAGTCCAGCTCGGTGATGCGGGCCAGCGGCCCCGCCCAGCCGCGCAGAATGCTGCCCACGCCCAGAGGGCAGAAAAACGGCACGTTCAGCCCCGCCAGGTGCCGGATGGCGTGGGCGTCGAGGTGGTCGTAGTGGTCGTGCGAAATCAGGATGCCGTCGAGGTGGGGCAGTTGGTGCAGGGCCAGCGGCGGCGGAAAAAACCGCTTCGGCCCGACGTAGGGCGTGGGCGAGGCGCGCTCGGTCCACACCGGGTCGGTGAGAAAGCGCCGGCCGTTCAGCTCGATGAGCACGGTGGCGTGGCCCAGCCAGGTCAGGGCCACGCCCTCGGCGGGGGCGGCCAGGGCGGCGCGGTCTATCAGGA
>CAXUEM010000083.1:0-517 GCA_964249885.1 uncultured Hymenobacter sp.
GTGGGCACCTGCGCCGCGGCGGGGCGGAGGGAAACGGCCAGTATGGCGAAGCCGGCCGCGGCTTTCAAGACATTTTTCATCGCGCAACTAACTAAAAGAAGGCCGTTCATTTTCGGGCGGCGGGCCACAAATCGGGGTAATCGGTAATCAGGCCGTCCACCCCCAGCGCGGCCAGGCGGCTCAGCTCGGCGGCAGAATTCACCGTCCAGGGGATAATCTGCAGGCCCTGCTGGTGGCAGGCCTGCACCAGGTCGCCGGACACCAGCCGGTAGTGCGGACTGTAAATCGTGGGCCGAAAGCTCAGCCGCCGCAAGTTAGCCGCCAGGCCCAGCGCATTCTCCACTAGCAGGGCCGTGGGCAGCGCCGGCTGGGCGCGGTGCACTGCTTCCAGCGCGCGGGGGTCGAAGGATTGAATGATGACCCGGTCCTGAATGCCCTTGGCCTGGACGACGGCCAGCAGCAGCGCCACGAATTCGGCCGGGGCGGGGTGCAGCTGGCCGTCGCCGGCGGGCGTCAG
>CAXUEM010000083.1:527-3644 GCA_964249885.1 uncultured Hymenobacter sp.
ATGAACCTGTCGGTGCCGGTCGCCAGCAATCGCTTCTGCCGCGCGTAGGCTTCGGCCGAGTCGATGACCTCGGCCAGCAGGGGCTTGTAGGTGCGCAGCCGCTGCTGGCGGGGAAACTTGGCATTGCCCTGGCTGCCCACGTCGTGGCGACGGATTTCGGCGTAGGGCAGTGCGTAGAGGCGGTGGCCTTTTTCGGCCGTCTTGGCCGGGGGCTGGCCCGGGGGCTTCGGCGCTATGTCAGTGTGAAGGTCGGCGTCGAGGTAGGGGTCGTGGGAGAGCAGCACCTGCCGGTCTTGGCTAATGACGACGTCCATTTCCAGGGTGGTCACGCCCAGGTCCAGGGCCTTGCGCATGGCGGGAATGGTGTTTTCGGGCATCAGGCCGCGGCAACCCCGGTGGCCCTGCAGGTCCAGCGGCGCCTGGGCGGCGGCGGGCAAGGCAGCCAGCAGACTGAAGGCGAGCAAGATGCTTTGGTTGGCCATGCGGCGGACGGGATTTGGCAAAGTAAGAATATTACGCTGTAAGAAAGCACGTCATCCAGACCACAGCGCAGCGGAGAGAAGCATGACGCTCCCTACGCCGCGCCACCTTACTTTTCCCACCACACCTTGGTGTTTACGTCGTCGGCGCCCATCGTTTCCAGGGCTTTTTGGTAGTTGGCGCCGTTGTTGGTTTGCACCACCAGCGGGTAGCGGAAGCGGGTGGGCATGCGGCCGCCGTTTTGCAGGTCCTGGCCGCGCGGGAGCTGGGGCAGGCCGGTGCGGCGGTACTCGAACCACTGCTGGTAGTCGTTGAAAAACAGGGCGTAGTACTTCTGTAGCATGATGCGGGCCAGCGTGTTGTTGTAGGCCGCGGCGGGGTTCTGGAAGTAGGTGGCCGGCACCACGGCGCCCCACTGCTCGATGGCCGCCCGCACGCCCCGCTCGTAGGCCAGCCGGGCGTCGGCCGTGACGTAGCCCTTCTGCGCGGCCTCGGCCCGGATGAATTCAACCTCGGCGTAGGTCATCAGCACCGACACCATCGGGGCCGTGACCAGGGCCACGTTGAGGCCCGAGGGCAGGAACTGGAACTGCGAGTCGCTGCCGCCGTAGGCGCTCGGAATGCCCTTGTAGCCGATGGTGCTGCGCCCGTCCTTGGTGCGGGCCGGGGTGTTGAAGCGGGCCAAGCGCGGGTCGTTGAGCGTGTTCAGGTTGTCGATGAAAAACTCGGCCCCGGCGCGGAAGGTGGTGAAGTCGATGGCCCGGCCCCAGGGCGAGATGTTGGGCGCCACGCCGGTGATGCGCAGGATGGCCGCCTCGCTGTTTTGGGTAAACACCGGGTTCTTGGCCGGGTCGTTGAGGATGGCCGCGAGTCGGGCCGGGGCGTTGATTTCCGGGCGCTTGCTGGCGCGCAGCAGCAGGCGCAGGCGCAGGGAGTTGCAGAAGCGCTGCCAGTTCGGCACGCTGTTGTTGTAGAGGATGTCGCTGCCGTAGCTCAGGGCTTTGGTGGCGTCGAACAGGCCGTTGGCCCGCTCCAAATCGGCCAGCAGGGCGGGGTAAATTTGGGCCTGCTGGTCGAAGGCGGGGTAAAGCACGCCTTCCTCGGCGCGGCTGGCCTCGGTCATGGGCACGTCGCCGAAGGCGTCGGTGAGGTTGGCGTAGGCCCAGGCGTTGAGGGTCAGGGCCACGGCCTGGTAGTTGGGGTCGCCCGCGGCCTCGGCGGCCAGGCGCATTTCGCGGATGTTAGCCAGCCAGCGGTAGTAGGTGGTCCAGGTGGAGTTGCCGGCCCCTTCGCTCACCACGTAGCGGTGGATGCCGCCCGACACGCTCGGGAAGGGCAAGGCCACCTGCATGATGTCGTGCGTGAAGTCGTCGGCCCGCAGCGTGTTGAAGCTGGCCAGCCCGTACACAATGGGGTTGAGCAGCGTGCCGGGGCTGATTTTTTCGATGCGGTTGGGGTCCAGGTTCAGTTCCTCGAAGCCCTTGGTGCAGGAGAGCAGGCTGGCGGCGAGGGCGAAGAGTAGGGTAATTTTTTTCATGAGAAAAGTAAGTAGCGGGTGACCCGGGCGGTGGTGACGGGGTGGGCGGCGCGCTAAAACTGCAGCGTCAGGTTCACGCCCATCGTGCGCGTCGAGGGCAGCTGGCCGATTTCGACGCCGGGCAGCAGGGTGCCGCCGTTCAGGGCCGCCGTCTCGGGGTCGAACATGGGGAACTTGGTCCACATGGCCAGGTCGCGGCCGTAGAGGCCGATGGTGGCGCCGGTCAGGGCCTTGGTGCGGGCCAGCAGCGCGGCGGGCAACGTGAAGTCGATGCGCGTTTCGCGCAGCTTCAGAAACGAGGCGTCAAAGGAATTGGACTCGACGTTGGCGCGGCGGTAGTACTCGGCGTAGTAGGCGGCCGGAATCACCTTGGTCGTGTTGGGCGAGTAGGAGCCGTCGGGGTTGGCCACCACGCCTTCGCCGATGATGAAGCCTTCCTCGCGCCCGGCCAGCGTGTGCTTGAGCTTGCCCTGCTCGCTCATCTTGTGGTGGGTTTGGGAGTAGATGATGCCGCCGTACTGCCCGTCGAGCAAGAAGCTAAAGCGCAGGTTCTTGTAGGAAAATTCGTTGAGCAGGCCGCCCTTCCAGTCGGCGTAGGCGCGGCCGATGAGCTTGACGTTGGCCGCCTGCACCGGCAGGCCGTCCTTGTTGTAGATAATCTGCCCGTCGGGGGCGCGCTCGAAGCCGAAGCCGTAGATGTCGCCGGTGGTGCCGCCCACCTTGGCGATGATGCTGGCCGTGCCGCCCGTGCCAATCACCTGCTGGTCGTCCAGCACGTCCGAGAGGCTCAGCACGCGGTTGCGGTTCAGGGCCCAGGTGCCGGTCAGGTTCCACTTGAGGTTGGTCAGGTCCACGGGCCGGCCGCGCAGCACCACTTCCACGCCCCGGTTGCGCACCCGCCCGGCGTTGAGCACGGCCCGGCTGTAGCCGGTCACCGCGTCGAGGGGCACTTCCACAATCTGGTTGCGCGTCAGGTTCTGGTACACCGTCAGGTCGGCGCCCAGCCGCCCGCCGAACATCTGGTAGTCCAGGCCGGCTTCGTAGCTGCGCGTGATTTCGGGCTTGAAGTTGTTGTTGAACAGCACCGTCGGCAGCGAGGC
>CAXUEM010000083.1:3654-10241 GCA_964249885.1 uncultured Hymenobacter sp.
GTTGAGAATGAAGCTGGAGCTGACCGACGGGTAGAAGTACGAGTTGTTGGCGGCCGGCAGCGTGCTCGACCAGTCGTTGCGGCTGGTCAGGTCCACGAAGATTTTATCGTCGAAGGAAAGCGTGGCCAGGCCGTAGAGGCTGTTGATGCGCCGGTTTTCGCTCACGCTGGTCAGCTGCGGGCTGCTCAGGCCGTTAGCGAGCTTGAAGACGCCCGGAATCACGAGGCCGATGACCTCGCCGTCCACGCGCCGGTAGCGCACGTTGCGCACGTTGCCGCCGCCCGAAACCCGCAGGCCGAAGCGCGCGCCCAGGGGCTGTTGGTAGGTGAGCAGGGCGTCGGTGTTCACTTCGTAGTTGTCGATGTCCTGCTGCTTGTAGTAGCCGCGCTGGTAGTTGGCCGTGCTGTAGGGCCGGCGCATCTCGCGCGCTTCCTGGCTCATGGCCACGCCCGAGCGCACGAGCAAATCGAGCCGGGGCGTGAAGGCGTAGGTGGCCGAGAGGTTGCCCACCGTGGTGCGGGTGCGCACGGCGTTGGTCATCTCGTAGGCAATGAGGAAGGGGTTGTCGATGAACGTGCTGAACGGGTGCACCTGGTCGATATCCTGCTGGCCGTTTTTCCAGATGGTGCGGTAGGCGTCGAGCGGCACGTTGGGGTTCTGGAAAATCATGAAGTAGCTCAGCGACTGGTTGTTGTAGCCCGTGGCCGGCAGGTTGTCGCTTTGGCGGTTGGTGAAGTTCACCTTGCCGCCCACCTTGAGCTTGTCGGTCAGGCGCTGGTCCGCGCTCAGGGCCGCGGTGAGCCGCTCGAAGCCCGTGTTGGGCATAATCCACTTGTTCACCGAGTGCGTAATGGACGCCCGCGCCGAGCCGCTGGCGTTGCCGCCTTCCAGCGCGACGCTGTTGGTGAGGGTCGAGCCGGTGCGGAAAAAGCCCTTGATGTTGTCCTTGTAGGGCACCCAGGGCTGCCGCTCCGTCGACTGGGCCTGGGTCACGGGGTCGTACTGGTAATACTGCTGCCCGTTGAAGCGGGGCCCGAAGGCGCTGCTGGTGCCGCCGGTGTTGGCCCCGTCGGCGCTGGCGCCGTAGGAATAGTACATTTCGCCCGCCGCGTTGAAGGAGCGGCCGGTGCCCTGGCCGTACTCGTACTGGTAGTCGGGCCACTTGAGCACGGTGTTCACGCTGAAGTTGCTGTTCACCGTCACGCCCAGGCCCTTGGTTTTGCGGCTGCCGCTCTTGGTCGTGATGATGAGGGCGCCGTTGGAGCCGCGGCTGCCGTAGAGGGCCGCGGCGCTGGCGCCCTTGAGCACCGTGATGCTGGCGATGTCGTCGGGGTTGACGTCGGCGATGCCGTTGCCGAAGTCCACGGGCACGTCGTTGCCGGCGCCGGCGCCGTAGGCGCTGCTCACGCCGGAGCTGGTCAGGCCCGTGTTCAGCGGCACGCCGTCGAGCACAATCAGGGCGTTGTTGCCGTCGGTTTTCAGCGAGTTGGCACCGCGCAGCGAGACGCGGGTCGAGTTGATGGGCCCCGAGCCCGCCGAGAGCAGGCTCAGGCCCGCCACCTTGCCCGACAGCGCCTGGGCGAAGTTGTTGGGCCGGGCCTGCAGCAGGGCCTCCCCGCTCACGGTCTGGGTGGCGTAGCCCAGCGCCTTTTGCTCGCGCTGGATGCCCAGGGCCGTGGTTACCACCACCTCGCCGAGCTGCTGGGCGTCGGGCAGCAGCCGCACGGCGAGCGTGGCCTGGTTGCCCACCGGCACCTCCTGGCCGGCGTAGCCCACAAACGTAACCACGAGCACCGCCCCGGGCGCGGCGCTGAGCGAAAACCGCCCGTCGGCGTCGGCGGCGGTGCCCGTGGTGGTGCCCTGCACCACGATGCTGGCGCCCGGCAGGCCCTGGCCCCGCTCGTCGGTCACGGTGCCGCTCACGGTTTGCGCGGCGGAGGCGGACTGCGCCGCCGCGCCCAGGCTCAGCAGCAACAGGCACAGGAAGATAGCCAGAGACTTGCCAGCCAATAAGTATTTGTTAATCATAGTCTTGCAGATTGAATCCGGCTGCAAAACTAGGAGCGACAGGTTGCGGTAATGTTATCGGTAGAATATGAAAACAAGCCCTTTGCTTAGCAGTATTCTCAGGCGCGGTGCGTGGGGCACGGCTGGCATCCCGCCCCACCGCTTCTGCCGGTTCCCCGCCCAAGAAGTCCCGCTAGAACGCGTAGCGGGCGCCGAGCTGAATCTGGTAGGGCGTGCCATTTTTCTGGATGACGCCCGCGTTGGTGTTCACGGAGTAGACGTACTGCTGCTTGGCCTGGTCGAAGCCCGTGACGTTGAGCAGGCTCTGGTTGCCGAGGTTGAAGTTGCCGCCCCAGTCCTTGTTAAGCAGGTTGGCAAAGTTGAACACGTCCACCGACAGCTCCAGGGACTGCGACTTGAAGGTTTTGAACACCTTGAGCAGGCGCACGTCCACCACGCCGGTCAGGGCCTTGTTCTCGCCGCCGTTGCGCTCGGCAATGCGGCCGAAGCTTTCGCGGATGTAGTCCTTGGCGCGGCTGTCCGACTCGTTGAGCAGGCGGTTGAGGTCGGTGCGCAGGTTTTCGGGCGTGCTGGGGCTGTTCGGGTCGAACACGAAAGCCAAGTCGTTGCGGGTGCCGGTCTGGCCCACGAAGTCGCCGTTGATGTCGGCGTTCACCAGCAGCGAGTAGCGCGTGCCGCTCAGGCCGCTGAAGCGGGCGTTCAAACTAAAGCCCCTTACCACCGGCGACACGGCGTAGAGCACCACCTTGTGGCGGAAGTGGTTGTCGGAGTAGTTCAGCTCGTCCAGGCTGCGCGGGTCGCTTTTCACCGGGCGGAAAGTGGACGTGTTGGCCACGTTGCCGTTGTAGGAGGTGTTGTCGCGGCTGTCGTTAAGCGTGTAGCTGGCCGTGAAGGCGCCGCCGCGGGGCAGGCGCGCCTCGGCGTCGAGTATCAGCGAGGCGGTGCGCAGCTTGGCGCCGTTGGTGAGCACCAGCGTGCGGCCCACCAGCGGCGAGCGGCGGTTGAGCACGTTGTTGGTCTGGCCGCGGCTGGAAATGGTGTTGGCCGGCACGAACACGGCCCGGTTTTCCTCGTTGGCCAGCCGGAACACGGGGTCGCGCAGGTTGGCGTCGAGGTAGACGTAGTTGTTGTCGGTGCGGGCCACCAGCGCGTTCACGCCCACCCGCAGCCACTCGCTCACGATGCGGTTGTAGCTCAGGTTGGCCTTGTAGATGGTGGGCACCTCGAAGTTGGGGTCGGTCAGGTTGATGGTGGCCACCGGGCGGCTGCCGGCCGGCACGCCGGGCACGGTAGAAGGGTCGTTGCGGTAGCCCACGAAGTCGGGCCGCGGCACGGGGTTGGGCGCCGTGGCACTGTTGGGCCGGGTCACGTCAATGGCCGCCAGTTGGGTGCCGTCGTTCTGGATGTTGTTGAGCTGGGCGTAGTTGATGACGTAGGCCGAGAACACACCCCCGCCCAGGCGGAAGATGTCGCGGTTTTTGCCACCCACGTCCCAGGTCAGCTGCAGGCGGGGCTGGACGTTGTCCCAGTCGGTAATCTGGGCGTCGGTGCGCAGGCCCAGGGCCTCGTCCACCAGGGGGTTGTAGGCGGCGGGCGTCAGGTAGCTGGTCACGTCGTAGCGCACCCCCAGCTGGGCCGACAGATGCGGGTGCGGGTTGAAGGAACCCTGGGCAAACAGCGAGGCATCAAGCACGCTGTGGCGCACGTCGGGAATTCCATCCAAGGGCACCTCGCGGGCGTAGCGGCTGGGGTTGAGGTTGTTGAATTCGCGCAGGCTGTTGAAGAAAAAGCGCCCGTTCTGCTCGTTCGACACGTAGTTGTAGAGGCGGGTGAGCATGTTGTCGGTGCCGAAGGTGAAGTTGAAGCGGCCGGCCGTCAGGTAGCTGGTGTTCACGAGCTGAAACTGGTGCACCTGCTGGATTTCGGGCGTGAACCGCTGCCCGCCAAACTGCACGTCGGTGCGGCCCGTGCGCCCGTCGGGCAGGCGGGAGTTCACCGTCACGATGGCGCGCGGGATGTTGCCGGCCGGCAGCTGCTCGTTGGGCTCGATGGCGTTGCGCGAGTACACGTACTGCGCCTTGAGTTCGTTGAGCAGCTTGCTCGACACGGCCGAGCGCAGCGACAGCGCCGTGCTGTTTTCGCGGGAGCCGAAATTCGACCACGTCTCGTAGAGGTTGATGGCCGTGTTGTCGTTGGTGCTGGTGGGGTTGTCCCAGTCACTGTAATTGTTGCGCAGGGTCAGGCGCTGCCGGTCGTTCAGCTGCCAGTCAAAGCGTGCAAACAGGCTATTGGCGAGGGTTTTGCGGTCGAAGGCCCCGGTCTGGCGCTGCGAACCCAGGCCGTACTTGTCGCGGCCAATCTGCACCACGCTGTCGAGCACGGCGCGGCTGATGTTGAGGGCCTGCTCGTCGGCCGCCGTGCGGATGTCGGCAATGAAGAAGGGCAGCGCCTCCTGCTGCCGGTCCAGGGCCACGAAGAAGTGCAGCTTGTCCTTGAGAATCGGCCCGCCCAGGCTGAAGCCGTACTGCGTGGTGCTGAAATCGGTGGTGCGCTGGTTGCCGCGGATGTCGTTCGGGCTGGCCAGCCAGTCGGTGCGCAGGTAGGTGAAGGCCGAGCCGGTGAGCGTGTTGGTGCCCGACTTGGTGACGGCGCTGATGGTGCCGCCGCCCTGCCGGCCCTGGGTGACGTCGTACACGTTGTAAGCCACCTCAAATTCGCGGATGGCCTCCAGCGACAGCGTGTACGGCCCCCGGCCAATGGGCCCGCTGGTGAGCATGTTGCGGGAGCTCAGGCCGTCCACCAAATAGTTGGTGGAGGACGGCAGCTGCCCGCCGATGCTGGTGCCGTTGGAAATCGGGTTCAGGTTGGCCAGGCTGGTGAAGTCGCGGTTGGTGGTGGGCAGGCGGTTGATTTGCTGGGGGTTGAAGGCGGTGCTGCCCCCGAGCCGGTCCACCCGGCTGGTCAGGCTATTGGCTTCTACCACCACTTCCTGCAGCTCGGCGCTGGCCTCGCGCAGCTGCACGTTCACCGTCACCCGGTCGCCCTGGTTGAGGGTGAGGCCGGTGCGCTGCTGATTGGCGTAGCCCACGAAGCTCACGTTGAGCTCGTAGGGCCCGCCGAGCGGCAGCTGCCGGAAGGTGTAGCGCCCGTCGGGGCCGGTGGCGGCGCCGGTCTGGAAGCCGGTGGCCGTGTTGCGCACCACCACCGTCGCGCCGGGGATGGCCGCGCCCTGGGTGTCCAGCACCGTGCCGGCAAACGAAGCATCCGTGGATTGGGCCCGCAGTGGGGAAGCCAGCGGGCCCAGCAGCAGGCTGAGCAGCACCAGCAGCCGGGCGCACGGCCACCGGCGGGAGAGTAGAATAGCTTTCATCGGCTAAGGGAGCGGAAAGGGTTTGACCGACCAAAAGTATTGGCCCCGAACGCCTTAATCCGCTGAAAATCTTATCCTTTACCGAAAGGTAATCAGCTGATAATATGTCCACTATGTTACCGAATAATTGATGCAGGCCGGTGAACGGACCGAGTGCCGGCCGCGGGTCTTGGGGTTTCGAGAGCCGTCGCCGGCTGGATTGGGGCCGGGCGCTGCCTTCCTGCCCGTGGCTTCCTAACAGCCAACGGGTTCGCCCGCCGCCTGGAAGTGGGCGGCTCGGCTCGCTTTCCGGCTTTCCCGGTGGTTTCTAGCATGGTCAGCTGTGGGCCACTAGGTTACATTTTCATTAAGCCTGCCCCCGGCGTGGGTTGCGCCAGCAGGGGGGCTCTAGCTTTGCGCCCTTTCTGCTGCGTTACCGCCGTCCATGAGCCTGATTTCACCTTGCGGCTGTGCCGGCCTTGCCGGGGCCCTGTTGCTGGCCGGCCGCGCGGCCTTCGCCCAAAACCCCTCGGCCCCCGATTCTGCCCGCCGGGTGGCCGTCCCCGAAGTCACCATCTTGGGCCGCGACGCCACGGAGCTGTTCGCGGCCATCCCCGGCTCGGTCAGCCGCATATCGGCCAAGGAAATCGGGCTGCTCGCGCCGGTGAGCAGCAACGAGGTATTCCGGCGGGTGCCGGGCCTGAACGTGGTCGACGAAGAAGGCGCGGGCCTGCGCGCCAACATCGGCATCCGCGGCCTCGACCCCGACCGCTCGCGCACCGTGCTCGTGCTCGAAGACGGCATCCCCGTGGCCTTGGCGCCCTACGGAGAGCCCGAGCTCTACTACACGCCCGTGATTGACCGCATGAGCGGCGTGGAAGTGCTCAAGGGCAGCGGCCAACTGCAGTACGGCCCCCAAACCATCGGCGGCGTCATCAACTACCTCACCGCCGAGGCGCCGGCCACCGCGCTGACCACGGTGCGGGTGCGCGGCGGGCAGCGCGGCTACTTCTCGGGGCTGGTGAGCTACGGCAACACCTTCGGCAACACCGGCCTGCTGGTCAGCTACCTGCACAAGCGCGCCGACAACCTGGGGCCCGTGCACTTTCGCCTGCACGACTTCACCGCCAAGCTCACCGTGGCGCTGACGGCGCGGCAAACCCTGCGCTTCAAGGCGGGCGTCTACGACGAATTCAGCAATGCCTCCTAC
>CAXUEM010000083.1:10251-10692 GCA_964249885.1 uncultured Hymenobacter sp.
GCCTGACCCAGTCCCAGTACGAGCGGGGCGACCAGGACTACCAGCCCCTGGCGCCCGACGACCGCCTGCCCGTGCGCCGCTACTCGCTCAGCGCCGGCCACCGCGTGCGCTTTTCCGACCGCGTGGAGCTCCACACCACGGCCTTCGGCTACACCACCAGCCGCAACTGGCAGCGCCAGGACTTCTCCTCCTCGCCCACCGCCGCCAACCGGACCGGGGTGGTCTGGGGCAACCCCGAAGTGCCGGGCGGGGCCGTCTTCATGCTCAACAGCAACGGCCACCGCAACCGCCAGTTTCAGGTGGCCGGCCTGGAGCCGCGCCTGACGGTGAATTACCGGCTGGCCGGCCGCGCGGCCGAACTCGTGACGGGCGCCCGCCTGCTGCACGAACAGGCCGAGGAGCAGTACGTGGTGGGCCGCCGGGCCGACGCCCGCGGCGGCG
>CAXUEM010000084.1:0-10575 GCA_964249885.1 uncultured Hymenobacter sp.
GATGGGGAGGGGGACTAGTTTCTAGCTCTAGACTAGCGCCAGCAGGGGGTGTAGAACTAGAGCTAAGACTAGAAGCTAGTCCCTCTTCCCCATCGGGGAAGGGGCTAGGGGATGGGGTTGCCGCATACGGATTATGCGTCATCACCCCTACCGCCACGGCCTTGTCAATTTCCTGCTTGAGCTGCGCGATGGAGCCGATGCACAGCTCCTCGGTGCCATCCTGGCTGCGCCAGATGGGCAGCGGGGTGCCCCAGTAGCGCGAGCGGCTCAGGTTCCAGTCCACCAGGTTTTCGAGCCAGTTGCCGAAGCGGCCGGCGCCGGTGCTTTCGGGCTTCCAGTTGATGGTTTTGTTGAGCTCGATGAGGCGGTCTTTCACGGCCGTGGTCCGGATAAACCACGAGTCGAGCGGGTAGTAGAGCACGGGCTTGTCGGTGCGCCAGCAGTGCGGGTAGGTGTGCTCGTACTTCTCCACTTTGAAGGCCGTGCCGTCGCCCTTCATGCGGATGGCGATGCTCTCGTCCAGGGTTTTGTAGTCGGCGCCGGACTGGTCGTGGCCGTCGTAGTTTTTCACCCAGCGCCCGCCGAATTCGCCCATCTGCGGCACGTAGCGGCCCGTACGGTCCACAATGGGACCGAGCTTGCCCTCACCATCCGCCACCAGCAAGGCCGGGATGTCGTTCTGCTGCGCCACGCGGAAGTCGTCGGCGCCGAAAGTGGGCGAGATGTGCACGATGCCGGTGCCGTCCTCAGTCGTCACAAAGTCGCCGGGAATGACGCGGAAGGCTTTTTCCTCGCCTTCAAACGCCGGGTACCCCCCCTGCTGGCCGAACAGCCGCTCATAGCTAATGCCGACTAGGTCGGCACCTTTAAACTTACCCGCAACAAACCACTTAGCAATGCGACCTTTTTTATCAAAATAAGGCCCTTCACCTTTTTGCGCTGTCTTACCGCTGACATAGTCCTTTTCGGGTAATTCAAGACTGTGAACGAAGTATTTGTCAAATAATTCTTCCGCCAGAATTACTGAAACCTCATCTTCAGTGTAGGGATTAATAGTATCAACCAAATAGTAGGTGATGTTTTTCCCAACTGCTAATCCAGTATTAGCAGGAAGCGTCCAAGGGGTAGTAGTCCAAGCAAGGAAGAAAATATCGCCCCCATTTGGTCTGGATGTAACACTTGAAACTGCATCAAAAAGCTTCTCCGAAGCCGCGTCCCGCTTCACCTTGAACTGGGCCACGATGGTCGTGTCCTTCACGTCGCGGTAGGTGCCGGGCTGGTTCAGCTCGTGGGAGCTGAGGCCGGTGCCGGCGGCCGGCGAGTAGGGCTGAATGGTATAGCCCTTGTAAAGCAAACCCTTGTCGTAGAGCTTCTTGAGCAGCGCCCAGCAGCTCTCGATGTACTCGGGCTCGAAGGTGATGTAGGGGTCGTCCAGGTCCACCCAGTAGCCCATCTTCTCGGTCAGCTCGTCCCACTGCGCCTTGAAGCGCATCACGGTTTCGCGGCAGCGCTGGTTGTACTCCTCGACGCTGATTTTCTTGCCGATGTCCTCCTTGGTGATGCCCAGCTCTTTTTCCACCTGCAGCTCCACGGGCAGGCCGTGAGTGTCCCAGCCGCCCTTGCGCGACACCTGCTTGCCCAGCAGGGTCTGGTAGCGGCAGAAAATGTCCTTCACCGTGCGCGCCATCACGTGGTGAATGCCGGGGGCGCCGTTGGCCGAGGGCGGGCCCTCGTAAAACACGAACGTCGGCGCGCCCTCGTGGGTGCTGACGCTCTTTTCAAAGATGCTATGCTCCTTCCACCAGGCCAGGATTTCCTCGCCCAGCTGGCCGTAGTTAGGCGACTGTTTGTATTCGGGGTATTTCATGTGTCTTTGTATCAGAACGTCATGCTGAGCGGAGGCGCAGCCGCAGTCGAAGCATCTCTACCGCTGGCTAATCCAATCGTTGTTTACCGTTGGTTACTTGCGCGGTAGAGATGCTTCGACTGCGCTCAGCATGACGTTCTTTTTGTTCAATTCTCATTCGACCTGCTTTTTGCGTACCGTCATCCGGTCCAGGTTCAGCTCCAAATCGTCGTCTTCCTCGTGGTAGTTTTCGTCGTAATGATGCACCAGGGCCTTGCGGCTGATGGTTTCATTCCGGGCGTGCTCGAAGGTGACCAGCAGGCAGGGCAACAATATCAGGTTGGAAAAATTCGTAATCAGCAGCGAAGCCGACATGAGCACGCCCAGCGCCCGCGTGCCGCCAAACTCGCTGAAGGCGAAGATGCTGAAGCCCACGAATAGGATGATGCTGGTGTAAATCATGCTCGTGCCGGCCTCGGAGAGCGTGACCGAAATGGCCTCGCGCACCCGCTGCCCGTTGGCGGCCAGCTCCTGCCGGAACTTGGCCAGCAGGTGAATGGAGTTGTCGCCGTCGATGCCCAGGGCAATCACGTAAATTAGGGCCGTGCCGGGCTTGAGCGGAATGTTGAAGTAGCCCATGATGCCGGCCGTGATAATCAGCGTTACCAGGTTGGGAATCAGAGCGAAGAACACCGTGCGCACCGACCGGAACAGCAGCAACACCACCAGCCCCACCAGCCCGAAGGCAATGAGCAGGCTTTCGCCCAGCGAGTCAATCACGTACTCGTTGCCCTTGGTAAAAATGCGGGTTGTGCCCGTCACGCGCACATCCAGGCCGGTGCCGTTGAAGATGCGGTGCATCTCGGGCAGCAGCTTGCCATCGACCAGCGAGTCCAGCTCGCGGGAGCCGATGTCGGCCACTTTCAGCGAGATGCGCGCCTTTTGGCCGGTGCTGTCCACGAAGGAGCGCAGCAGCTTGCTGTCCATGCCCGCGCCGGTGCCTTTGGAGCGACTTAAGTAGCTGAGCACGTAATTTTTCTCGGAATTATCGGGCAGGCGGAAGTACTGCGGGTCGCCGTTGTAGAAGGCCTGGGTCGAGGCTTTCAGAAACGTCACGATGCTGACGGGCGCCGTCAGCTCGGGCTGCTGGCGCATGAAAGCCTCGAACTGGTCGATTTTCTGCAGATTCTTCAGCTTGAGCAGGCCGCGCTTCTTGCCGGTATCAACCACGAATTCCAGCGGCATCACGCCGTTGAAGTGGCGCTCGAAAAAGGTCAAGTCCGAATTTACGGTGCTCTTCTTGGGCAGGTCGTCCACCATGTACGACACGGCCTCGATGCGCGAAATACCGATGGCCGCCCCGGCCACGAGCACCAAGGTCAGCACGTAGATGCTGGCGCGGCGGTGCAAAACCAGATGCTCGAAAAATTCCAGCAGCTTGGTCAGCGGCGCGGCGTCGAGGTGTTCGAGCTGCTTGGGCGTGGGCGGCGGCAGGTAGGTAAACACCGCCGGGATGAGGATAAACGACAGGATAAAGGCCACGAAAATATTAATCGTGGCCACCAGCCCGAACTGATACAGAATGGCAATATCGGTGAGGCAAAACACGAAAAAGCCCACCGCCGTGGTCGTGTTATTCATCAGCGTGACGAGGCCGATTTTTCGAATCACCCGCGTCATGGCCAGGACCTGGTTACCGGATTTGCGGTAATCATAGTGGTAGCGCGAGAGCAGGTAGGTACAGTTCGGGATGCCTACCACGATAATGATGCTGGGAATCAGACCCGTGAGCAGGTTAATCTTGAAGCCCAGCAGCACGATGGAGCCCACGCACCAGACCACCGTCACGGCCACCACCAGCAGCGGAAACACCACCGCCGACCAGGTGCGGAAGAACACCAGCAGGGTGGCGCCCGTCACGAGCAAAGCCAGGATGGTGAAAAACTTCATTTCCGACGCCACCTTGCTCGTCATCGTCGAGCGCACGTAGGGCAGGCCGGCGTAGTGCAGCTTAATATCGGTTTTCCGCTCGAATTGCTGCGCGAAGCCCAGGATGTTGGCCATCACGGCCTGCCGGCGCGAGGAATTCAGGTAGGCCGGGTCCATGGTCAGGGCCAGCAGGGTGGCGCCGGTGCGCGGCGAAATCAGCTGGCCCTTGTAAAACTCGACCCGGTTCACGACCCGCATCAGCGAGTCCAGCTCACGCTGGGTTTGCGGGAAGGTCTTGAAAATAGGTTGCGCCGTGAAGCGCTGGTTGGCCGTATCCTTTTCTAATTGAATGAGTTTGGTAACGCTCAATACTCCGCTCACGCCCTCTACCCGCGCCAGCGTGTCGGTGAGGATGCGCAGCTCGTTGAAGTTGCCCAGCTCGTACACGCTGCTGTCCTGCATGCCCAGCACCAGCACGTTGCCGTCCTCGCCGAACATCTTCTTAAAGCCCTGGAAGTACACCATGTCCGGGTCCTTCGGGCTCACCACTTGGGCAAAGTCGTAGGTCATTTCCACGTCCTTGGCCTTCCAGGCCATGAACACGGTAATGACCGCCAGCACCGCAATAAGCGTGCGCCGGAAACGGATGATGAACAAGGCGAAGGAAGCCCACATAGCGGCAGCGGCGAAAACGCAAAGTTACGCCGACGGCGGGCGGCTACGAATTCTCCAAGTGCGTACGGTATAGCCGAACCAAACGTACCTCCGGGCGCTCGACAGCGGCGACAACTGCGGGCCACACGCGTTCGAGCAAAATCCATAAGTCGCGCCGCTTCATATTTCCCACACAAAGCCGCACTACTTTAGGTGGCGTACTATTGGCTACCAGCACCTCATAATCTTTATCCTGTGTGATGACGATTAAACCGTGCAGCGCGGCGTAGGCCCACACCTTATCGTCACCCCATTCGTTATCAGGCACCGGTTCGTAGTCCGGGGTGTTCCAAAAAGCGAAGCGGTGCGGCAGGTTGGCGTCAATCAGAAAGCGGGTTCTCATGCGGCAAAGGTGAAAGCCAGCAGGGACGAACCGCAAGTTTTATGGCAGCTTTCGGTGCGGACAACCGTTACAACTACATTTCCAGCCGTGCCGAGTGCTTGGTGTTAAGCCGCAAACGCCACAAAATTTTGCCGGGCCAAGTTCTCTGCAGCAAACTCCAGACAGGCTTGAATATCGGCCATTTCTAGGAAAGGGTAACTCTCCAAAATTTCCTCGGGAGAGTCGCCAGCGGCTAGATATCCCAGTACGATTTCAACCGTCAGACGCTTGCCCCGAATAGTGGGTTTGCCCCCGCATAGGTTAGGGTCAACGGTGATGCGGTCGCGGATGTAGGTAAGCATGATATCTGGGTTTTAGCTCTGCTAAGATAGCCAGCAGGGGGTATTCTAGCTGTCTGACGGCTACGCTCATTCAGCGGCCTAGAGTTATGCGCCGTGCGCAGCGCAATGCCCTTACCCCCTGCTGGCTTTTTCTACAGCTTCTCAAATACCCGCCGGAAGCTCACCGCCTCCCCAATATACCCGCGCAGCTCCGAAATCGGCATGCGGGTCTGCTCGCGGGAGTCGCGGTGGCGCACGGTAACGGTGTTGTCTTCCAGGGTCTGGTGGTCGACGGCGATGCAGAAGGGTGTGCCAATGAGGTCCTGGCGGGTGTAGCGCTTGCCGATGGCGTCGCGCTCCTCGATGAGGACGCGGAAGTCGTAGCGCAGCTCATCGAAGATTTCCTGGGCTTTCTCAGGCAGGCCGTCTTTGCGCACGAGCGGGAAGATGGCGGCCTTGATGGGCGCCACGGCCGGGTGCAGGCGCAGCACCGTGCGCTGCTTGGTTTGCTGGGCTTGGCCCTCCCCTTCCTTACCTTCTACAATGGTTTCCTCGGCGTAGGCTTGGCAAAGCGTGGCCAGGAACAGCCGGTCGGCGCCGACCGAGGTTTCGACTACGAAGGGTACATAGTTGCCGTAGGCCTTGCCGGTCGTTTCGTCAATGTCGTTGTCGAAGTACTGCTGCTTTTTGCGGCTCAGGTTCTGGTGCTGGGTCAGGTCGAAGTCGCCGCGCGAGTGGATGCCCTCCATTTCCTTGAAGCCGAAGGGGAACTCATACTCGATGTCGACGGCGGCCTTGGCGTAGTGGGCCAGCTTGTCGTGGTCGTGGAAGCGGAGCTTGGCGGCGGGCAGGCCCAGGGCCTCGTGCCAGGCGCGGCGGCTGGCTTTCCACTTCTCATACCACTCGCCCTCGGTGCCGGGGCGCACGAAGAACTGCATTTCCATCTGCTCGAACTCCCGCATCCGGAAGATGAACTGCCGGGCCACAATCTCGTTGCGGAAGGCCTTGCCAATCTGAGCGATACCGAACGGAATCTTCATCCGGGCCGACTTCTGCACGTTCAGGAAGTTCACAAAAATGCCCTGCGCCGTCTCGGGCCGCAGGTAAATCTGGGTTGATTCGCCCTCCACCGAGCCTACCTGCGTGGAGAACATCAGGTTGAACTGCCGCACCTCGGTCCAGTTGCTGGTGCCGGACACGAGGCACTTGATGTTCTCATCGATGATAAGCTGGCGCACGCCGGCCAGGTCGTTTTCGGTCAGCCGGCGGCCCATTTTCGCTGTCAACGCAGCGCCGCGGGCGGGGTCGCCGGCGGTTTCGTACTCGGCGGCTTTTTCCTCCAGCAGCACGTCGGCGCGGTAGCGCTTCTTGCTGTCGAGGTTGTCTATCATGGGGTCGTTGAAGCCGGCCACGTGGCCGGAGGCCACCCAGGTCTGGGGCGCCATGAAGATGGCCGCGTCGATGCCTACCACGTTGCCGTGCAGCTGGGTCATGGCCTCCCACCAGAGGCGCTTGAGGTTGTTTTTCAGCTCCACGCCGTTGGGGCCGTAGTCGTACACGGCCTGCAGACCGTCGTAGATTTCGCTGCTCTGGAATACGAAGCCGTACTCTTTGGCGTGGGCCACAATGTCTTTGAGCTGGGTGTTTTCCAGCGAGGCTTTTGGGGTGTTCTTGGCTTCACTCATAAGGCAAAGGTAAAGCCAGCCGGGGGTAGCTGTTGCGGCCGGATATATCAGGAACGTCCTGCTTTGACTTCGCTGCGCTGCGCTCAGCAGGACGTTCTTCCGTTTTGGAGACGCCAGCAGGGGGTCAAGTCACAATTTGGTAACATAGCCCAGCTAGCCGCTGCCTCTACCTTTGGCGGCTAATTGCGTTCAACGCCCACACTTACCCGGTTTTTATGTTCGGTTTAGAACCTCACGTCCTCGTGCTGCTGGCGGTCTGCCTGCTGGCGGCCTGCGCGTTCGAGTTCGTCAATGGCTTTCACGACACGGCCAACGCCGTGGCGACGGTCATTTATACCAATACCCTGCGGCCCTGGGTGGCCGTTATCTGGTCGGCGTTTTGGAATTTCATCGGCGTGATTGGCGGCGGCATTGCCGTGGCCATGGGCATCATCAACCTGCTACCGGTGGAAAGCTTAGTCGACCAAAACGTGTACCACGGCATTGCCATGGTGGGCGCGCTCATCCTTTCGGCCATTATCTGGAACGTGGGCACCTGGTACTACGGCATTCCGGCCTCGAGCTCGCACGCCCTGATTGGCTCCATCCTCGGCGTGGGCATTGCGTTTTCGCTTTTGCCCGGCTCGCAGTCCTCGGTGAACTGGGCCAAGGCCGGCGAAACCGGCGTGGCCCTGCTGGTGGGCCCCCTGCTGGGCTTCACGCTTACCATTGGGGTCATGTTTCTGCTCCGGCGCTTTGCCCGCAGCAAGGCTCTGTTTCGGGAGCCGCACAAGCGCAAGCCGCCGCCCATTCTCATTCGCCTGACACTAATTGCGACCTGCACACTGGTAAGCTACTTCCACGGCTCGAACGACGGGCAGAAGGGCGTGGGCCTGGTGATGCTGATTCTCATCGGCATCGTGCCCACTTTCTTCGCCCTCGACCAAAACAAAAACCCGCTGGATTTGCGCAACTCCCTGCAGCAGGTAGAGCAGGTGATGGCCCGCGTGAACCCGGCCACGCTCAGCGCCGACGACCAGAAAATCCTGGCCAAAATGCAGGCCCAGACCAACGACCTCGACCGGGTGTTTGCCGGCAAAACCCGCGTCGAGGACCTGCCCCAGAGTGCCCGCTTCGAGATTCGGCGCGACATTCTGCTGCTCTCCAACCAAAGCAAAAAGCTGCTGGGCTCGGAGAAGGTCAGCCTCAGCACCCAGGACCGCAAAGACGTGGACGGGGCCGTGAAGGACATGCGCACCTTCACCGATTACGCCCCGTGGTGGGTGTCGCTGATGGTGGCCTTCTCGCTGGGCATCGGCACGATGATAGGCTGGGAGCGCATCGTCAAAACCATCGGGGAGCGCATCGGCAAGGAGCACCTGACCTACGCCCAGGGCGCCTCCTCAGAGCTGGTGGCGGCGGCCATGATTGGGGTGAGCACGGCCAGCGGGCTGCCCTCGTCTACCACGCACGTGCTGTCGTCGGCCATTGCCGGCTCCATGGTGGCCAACCGCGGCATCAAGAATCTGAACCCCGACATGGTGCGCAATATTGCCCTGGCCTGGGTGCTCACGCTGCCCGTCACGATGGCGCTGTCGGGCGGGTTATTCCTGCTGTTCCGGGCCATGACGGACTAGCCCTCCGGGCGCGCCCAGCAGGGGGTTGGTTCATAACAAAAAAGGCAGCTTCCTTCGGGAAGCTGCCTTTTTTGTGCCGGTGAGAGGTGTTAGCAATTTGCCGGCATTTTGCTAACCTAGCCTTCACAAACGACCTGTTTTAAGTGACTTATCCACTTTTCCACAGGCAAAACCGCCGGTTTTGGGGATAACTCCGGCTTATTGGGGCCAGCGCACGGTCAGGTTGTCGCCATCTTCGTCAATGAAAACGCCAAAATTGATGAACAGCAGCTTGTCGTCTTCAAAGTAAATGTCAATCATTTCCTCCTCGTAGGAGAGGCGCACTTGGCCTTCTTCCATCGTCTCCATTTCGGGCGAGGCCAGGCCCTGGCGCTGCATCAAAGCCCGGAAGGAGTCCATGCTCATGCCGTGAATGGCTTCGCCGTAGAGGCGCATACCGGGGTGGTCGGTTTCGATGCAGCTGAGGCGGAAGTCGTCTTCGCGGTCGAAGTAGAGCGAGAGCAGGTGGTCGTCCTCGTGGTAGTTCCAGGCCTGGTGCTCGAACTCGTCTTCCTCGTCCGACTCGTCAATTTCTTCGGGCTCGCCGACCAGTGTACGCACCTCGTCCATGGTGGCGCCGAAGCGCAGCGGCCCCATGCCGGTGCCGAGAATGATTTCGTTTTCTTCGATGCTGGATGCTTGGTTGGGAGTCATAAAGGCAGGGCAGGGGTGAAGGGTGTGGTGCAAAGGTAGCCTTGGAGTGTAGAGCTCAGAACGTAGAGCTGAGATGCTAGAGCCGAGAACGCAGCTAGCGGAACCGCTCTAGCATCTCAGCTCTACGCTCTACGGCCTTATTTACCGTATTTCTCAATAAACGCTGCTTTCTGCCGCGTATACTCCGGGTGGGCCTTGGCCTCGTCCCACTTGCGGCCGAAGATTTCGGCGGCCTTAATCTTATCGGGGTCAGGCTCAGTGGTGCGGGGCAGTTCGGGGCGGCCGTGGGCGCCGCTCTGGCCTTTTTTGTCGGCGGGCACGGGGCCGTCGTACTTTTTGCCGCCCTTGTGGTTGGCGTAGCGCCGGGCGCGGGTGAAGCCCATCTGCAAGAATTTGCGGGCCATGTCGGCGCCCACAAAGTCTTCGGCCTTCAAATACGCCTCGAACAGCTGCCAGATGGTTTCCGACGACTCGGTGGCCGCGGCGGCGTCCTTGAAGCGCCAGTGGGGCAGAATCTCGCCCTTGTAGGGCTGCACCAGCAGCACGCCCTGCTCGCCGCGGCCCACGCGGTACAGCTCGGGGTGCTGGCGAAAATCAACGGTGCGAAAGTCGAGCGTATAGTCGAAGGGCATGGCGGCGGAAACTGACGTTGGCAGCAGAGCGCGGGCGCGGGGCAGTTTTCCACCGACCCCAGCTCCGCTGAGGCTTTGAACGGGAAAACGGCGCAGCGCCGCCAACTGACTGGCTTCTTTCCGAACCGGCTTTCCCCGAAGTTTTCCACTCTCTTACTTAAAGATTAATTTCTTTTTTAAAAAAGCCTTCTTTATTCCCACTCGTTAAGCCCGTTGATAAGTGGAGAACTTTCGAGGCTTATCCACAGCGGGGAAAACATGGGCATAAGACCCGGCTTATCCACCCGGTATCCACGGGCTTTGTGGAAAAATAACAACTCATAATCAGACAGTTGCCGATTTTATTCACAATCCACAGGCCTTCGCACTTATCCACTTTTCCCCGGCCGGGCGGGGTGTGGACAGGCACAATGACGCGGGTCGAGTTATCCACCCTTATCCACCGGCTTTTCCCCAGCCGCACCCCCTGCTGGCCAGCGTCGCCGGCCAAATAAAGTTTTGCTTGAGTTATCCCCGCCGGCCAGCCGGCTATCCACCGGGTTTTCCCCAAGACCGGACTTTAGAAGATGACGCAGTGGAAAACCCGGTGGAAAAAAGGTGGAAAGCCGGTGGATTAGTCGGAAAAATGCCCCTCAGTAACTGTAATGCCCACTGAGTTATCCACGCCAGCCGCTGATTTCCCGCCAAGCGAGGGCGCGGACCAGGCAAAACCGACGGTTACCAAAAAAGTCCGGCCGGGGGGGGGGGGGGGGGGGGGCGCGGCGGGCGCCGCCCCCCCCGCGGGGGGGGGGGGCGCC
>CAXUEM010000085.1:0-7300 GCA_964249885.1 uncultured Hymenobacter sp.
CCACGGCGGGCAGGGTGAAGTAAAACGTGGCGCCCCGGTCTTCGGCGCCCTCGGCCCAGATGCGCCCGCCGTGGTTGAGCACGATGCGCTGGCAGATGGCCAGGCCCAGGCCGGTGCCGGGGAAATCCTCGGCCGGGTGCAGGCGCTTGAAGACGCCGAACAGCTCGGCGGCATAGCGGGGGTTGAAGCCGGCGCCGTTGTCGGCCACGGCGTACACGTCTTCCAGCTCCCGGCGCTCGTGCCAGATACGCAGGCGCAGGGCCGGTCGGTTTTGGGAGAACTTCACGGCGTTGCCCAGCAGGTTCAGCCACACCTGGCGGATAAGCGGGCGGTCGGCCCAACCCTGGCCCAGCGGCGCCACTTCCAGGTCCAGGCGGCCGGGCCAGTCGGCGGTGGCGGCGGCCAGCAGGGGGTGCACCAGCGCGTCCATGTCCACGGCCTCGGCGCGCACGGCGGCGCGGCCCAGGTGCGAGAAGCGCAGCAGGGCCTCAATCAGCTCGTGCATGGTGCGGGCGCTGCCGAGCACAATGTCGAGCAGGCGGCGGCCCTCGGCATCCAGCCGGGGGGCGTACTCATCGGCCAGAATGCCGCCGAAGGAAATGACGGCGCGCAGCGGGGCTTTCAGGTCGTGCGAGACGCTGTAGGAAAAGGCTTCCAGGTCCTGGTTTTTCAGCTCCAGCACGGCGCTGTACTGCGCCACCTGGCGGTGGGCGCCGGCCAGCTGTTGGTTGGTGTCGCGCAGGTGCTGGTTCAGGCGCTGCAGCTGGCGCTCGAGCTGCTGCTGGCGGTTGATGTCGGCGGTGATAACCAGGGCCGCCACCGTAAACAGGCCGATGAGCACGCCCAACCCGCCGGCGTTGACGAGGCCGTTGCGCTCGGCTTCGGCCGCCAGGTACACCAGCTGCTCCTGCACCAGCCCCCGGAACCGGAAGCGGTGCGGGACATGAAACGGGTCGGGTTCGGTGAGCTCATCCAGCCGGGTCAGCTCGGCCAGCAGGCGGCGGCGGGCATCGTAGTAGGGTTCCAACTGCCGCTCCTGCCGGGTGATGATGTAGCCGCGCTGGCTGGTTTGCACGTCCTGGGCCAGCGAGAGCACCGTTTCGAGCTGCTCCAGCACGCGCTGCGCCTGCCCCACCCGCTGCCCGGCCTCGGCGTAGTTGCGGGTGCTGTGATGATACAGCCAGGCCGTCAGGCCCAGCAGGCCGGCGGCCAGCAGAAAGCTCAGGTACACTTTGGCGGGCAGCGACAGCGGGTTCATGCGGGACGGACAAGACGGGGAGAGGGCGGCGCCGGAAACGCTGCTCAATGTAAGCCGGCGCCCGGGCATACGCGCCGGCCGCCCGCGCCAAGCCGGCGCCCGTACCTACCTTGCCACTTGCTGCGTAGGAGGCCCAGCCGGCCCCGCTGGCTCCTCCCTTACTGACCTTACCTGCCCGTGACTGCCCGCCGCCCCGAGATTCTGCTTGTCGAAGACAGCCCCCACGAAGCTGAGCTGACCTTCCGGGCTCTGAACGCCAAAAGGCCGAGCATCGACTACCTGCACCTGCGCGACGGCCAGCAGGCCCTCGACTACCTGCTGCGCCGCGGCAGCTACGCCGGCCAAAATTACCCGCTGCCCCTGCTGATTCTGCTCGACCTGGCCCTGCCCGGCCTCAACGGCCAGCAGGTGCTCGGAACGCTCAAGACCGACCCCGCCACCAAGGCCATTCCGGTGGTGGTCATTACCATCTCGAACTCGGCCGCCCAGATGCGGACGGCCTACCAGCTGGGCGCCAACAGCTACATTGTCAAGTCCATGGACTTCAACAAGTACTCGCTCTGCATTGCCGAGGTGGTGCAGTACTGGCTCGTGACCAACGACCTGCCCGACTACGCCAAGCCCAGCAACCACCCCCAGCTCTCGGACGACTGGCTGTAGCGCTCGACTGGCTCGGTCAGCTTAGGCTGAAGAAGTCAGCGGCCGGCTACTCCAGATCCAGCACGGCTTGCGTGCGGGCCCTGACCTGCTGCACCAAGGCGGGCTGCGCGTGCAGCTGCTGGCCGAAGGAGGGTATCATCTGCCGGAAGCGCGCTTGCCACTCGGGCTGGGCGCTTTGCTCCGGGAAGCACTTCTGCACCAGGTTCAGCATGATGCTGACGGCCGTGGAGGCGCCCGGCGAAGCTCCCAGCAGGGCCGCTATGGAGCCGTCGGCGGCCGTTACCATCTCGGTGCCGAACTCCAGCACGCCGCCCTGCTTTTTGTCTTTCCTAATCACCTGCACCCGCTGGCCGGCCGTTTCGAGCTGCCAGTCTTCGGGCCGGGCCTGGGGCAGGTACTCGCGCAGGGCCGCCACGCGGTCCTCGGGGCTTTGCAAGACCTGCCCGATGAGGTAGCGCGTGAGCGGCAGGTTGCGGGCCCCGGCAAAGAGCAGGGGCCGGATGTTGCCCAATTCAATGCTTTTGAACAAGTCGGCGTAGGAGCCCTTCTTCAGAAACTTGGTGCTGAAGCCAGCGTAGGGCCCGAACAGCAGCTCTTTGCGGCCGCTAATCTGGCGCGTGTCGAGGTGGGGCACCGACATGGGCGGCGAGCCCACGCTGGCCTTGCCGTACACCTTGGCGTCGTGGCGCTCAATGACCGCGCGGTTGATGCACTTGAGCCACTGCCCGCTCACTGGAAAGCCGCCGAAGCCCGCGGCCTCGGGGATGCCGGACTTTTCCAGCAAGGGCAAGGAGCCCCCGCCGGCGCCGATGAACACGAAGCGGGCCCGCATGATGGTTTCCTCGTCGGTGGCCAGGTTCTGCACCTTCAGGCGCCAGCGGCCGTCGTCTTTGCGGCGGAAGTCCTCGACCTCGTGGGCCAGGTGAAACTCGACGCCGGGCTGCTTTTTCAGGAACTCGAACAGGCAGCGGGTCAGGGAGCCGAAGTTGACGTCGGTGCCCAGGTCCATGCGGGTGCCGGCCACGGGCTGGGCCGGGTCGCGGCCTTCCATGACGAGCGGCATCCACTCGGCCAGCAGGGTGGGGTCGGTGGTGAAGCGCATGCCCGCAAACAGCGGCGACTGCGTGAGGGCGGCGTGGCGGCGGCGCAGGTAGTCCACGTTTTCCGGGCCCCACACAAAGCTCATGTGCGGGATGGGCCGGATGAAGTTGGCGTCGGGCAAGATGCCCTGCTCGACCAGAAACGCCCAGAACTGCTTGCTCTGCTCGAACTGCTCGGCAATGGCCAGGGCTTTTTTGGTTTCGATGGAGCCGTCGGGCAGCTCGGGCGTGTAGTTGAGCTCGCAGAAGGCCGAGTGGCCGGTGCCGGCGTTGTTCCAGGCGTCGGAGCTTTCGGCTGCCACCTGGTCCAGCCGCTCATAAATGGCGATGCTGAGGCCCGGGGCCAGGGTTTTGAGCAGCACGCCCAGCGTGGCACTCATAATGCCGGCCCCGATGAGCACCACATCGACGCTGGGCTTGGCGGCAGTGGCCGGCTGGCTGGCCGAAACGGCGGCCGCCGTGGCGGCGGTAATAGCGGCGTTTGCCGCGACGGTAGCGGCAAGAGCAGCGGTAGAAGACATAAGCTGAAAGCGGAAAAGGTCGCGGTCTGGCAATACGGCCGGCCGGGCAAAAAGGTGGTGAAAAAGCCCGAACAGGACAATATAGCGGCATTTACGAGCACCGGGAACGGCCGTTTTTTATTTGAAAGCTGCCGATATAAGCTCTACATTGGCCGGTACAATCGCCCTTTCCACCCGCTATGTCAACATCTTTACATCATTTAGTATTTTGCAGCCGTGTGCAGGTCGGGCTGCCCGACGCCGAGCTGGTGGCGCTGCTGCGCAAGGCCCGCGCCCACAACCAGCGCCACCACATCACGGGGGTGCTGCTCTACCACGCCGGGCAGTTTGTAGCCGTGCTGGAGGGCCCCCACGAGGCCGTTCGCGCGCTCTACGAGCGCATTCGCCGGGATGCCCGCCACCGCAACGTGCTGCTGCTCAGCGACGGGCCCTCGGAACGCCGGGTTTTCCCCGACTGGAGCATGGGTTTCGTGGCCGCCCTGCCCGAGGCCCTGCGCCAGCCGCCGGCCGGCTACTTCAACCCCAAGGCGCCCGCTTTTCTGCGCCAGCACGCCCCCAACGCCAGCCCCTACCTGCTGCATCTGCTGCAGGATTTCGTCACGGCCCAGCCCGAGGACGAAGAGCAATGGATAATAAGCAACGAGCAATGGGCAAGAAGCCATAAACAGTGAGCAATAAAGCGTGCCTCTGCTCAATGCCCATTGACTATTTACTCACCTCACAGCTCATTGAATAATCACGCCCTGCTGCTGCAAATCGGCTTTGGCCGCGGCCAGGCCGGTGGCATCAATGGCGCGGGTGGCGTGGTCGAGAAAATACGTTTCAAAGCCCGCGGCCCGGGCGTCCTTGGCCGAGAAGTACACGCAGTAGTCGGCGGCCAGGCCGGCCACGTGCACCTGCCGCACGCCGCGGCCGCGCAGGTAGTCGGCCAGGCCGGTGCTCTTGCGGTGGCCGTTGTCGAAAAACCCGCTGTAGGAGTCGATTTCCGGGTCGGTGCCCTTGCGGAAGATGGCCTCGACGCGGGCCAGGTTCAGGGCCGGGTGCAGGGCGGCGCCGGCCGTGTTCTGCACGCAGTGGTCGGGCCAGAGCGTCTGGGGCAGGCCGTGCAGGGTGGTTTGGCTGAACACGGCTTGGCCGGGGTGCTGGGAGGCAAAGCTGCGGTGCCCGGCCGGGTGCCAGTCCTGGGTGGCCACCACCAAATCAAACTGCGGCTGCAGCGCGTTGAGCAGCGGGATGATGTCGGCCCCGCCGGCCACGGGCAGCGCGCCGCCGGGCACAAAATCGTTTTGCACATCAATCAGGAGCAGGGCTTTCATGGCCGGCAGGGCTAAGAATGAGAAGAATTAACGCACGAGAAGGGCCCGCCGCACCGGTGGCCCGCCCAAAGATATTCAGCCGTACCGGCGGCACGGCGCTCTACCCCCTGCTGGCTGCCGGGCTGCCCCTGCGCGGGGCCGGCTAACAGCGCGCGAGGCAATGCTGGGTAAGCTCATCCGTAACACAGCCATAACATGAAAAGGCTTGCCAGCCAGCGCCGCCGGCAGACCTTTGCGGGGCTTACATCTCCCACCCCAATTTTCCCCGAGCCCGTTTTATGAAGGTCAATTTTACCCGTCTCAGCGGCCTGGCCCTGCTCGCCCTGCTGGCTGTATCCTGCGCGAAAGAAGAACAGATGGTGCCCCTGGGCGCAGGTAGAAAATCGGAGGCCACCAGCCAGCTCGTGGCCGCCACCCGCGACTCGCACCTGGCCCTGGGCAACCCCAGCGGCGCCACCACCAACGCCACCTACTACACGAACTACCTGCTCTCGAAGCCGCAGTTTGCCCTTTCCTACCACCGCGACCGCGGCATCCCGAACTGGGTGAGCTGGCACCTGAGCTCGGCCTGGGTGGGCAGCACCCCGCGCCAGGACAATTTCGCCGCCGATGCCGCCCTACCCTCGGGCTGGTTCCGGGCCACGAGCAGCTCCTACACCGGCTCGGGCTTCGACCGCGGCCACAACTGCCCCAGCGCCGACCGCACCGGCTCGGTGGCCGACAACTCGGCTACTTTCCTGATGACCAACATTATGCCCCAGTCGGCCAATAACAACCAGCGCACCTGGGCCGGCCTGGAAGCCTACTGCCGCACCCTCACCGACCAGGGCAACGAGCTCTACATCATCTGTGGCTCCTACGGCAGCGGCGGCACCGGCCTGAACGGCTACGCCACCACCATTGCGGGCGGCAAAATCACGGTGCCGGCCCAGTGCTGGAAGGTGGTGGTGGTGCTGCCCAACGGCTCCTCCGACGCCAGCCGCGTCACGACCTCGACCCGCGTCATTGCCATCAACACGCCCAACAACCAGACCCTGGCCACCACTTGGGGCTCCTACCGCACCACGGTGGATGCCATCGAGTCGGCCACCGGCCTGAACCTGCTCTCGGCCGTGTCGAGCACCGTGCAAAGCACCATCGAAGCCCGCGTCGACAACGGCCCGACGCAGTAAGCGCCCGGCGTTGGCCTGACTTCTGATATGAAAAACAAAAAGCCCCGGCTGCTGATGCAGCCGGGGCTTTTTGCGTCATTAATTGATTGAAATTTAAAAGGAAGCAGCAGCTTACCAGCCCAGCGCCTGGGAGTGTTGCAGCGCGTCGCGGCTGTGCTCAAAGTAGCAGGTGGCCACGCCGGCCGCCTCGATGGCGGTTAGCGCGGCCTGGGCGCGGGGGCGGCCGCCGGCGTGCACGTGCCGGATGTACACGGTCCGGATGCGGCCCGGAAAGCGCTTCACCACGGCCGCGTAAATCTCGGGGTCCTGCTGGGAGTCGTCGCCGAGCAGGCCAAACAGCTGGCCCGGGCAGGCATCGAGAATGCGCACGATGCGGTCGAGCTTGGTGGCGTGCTTGTTCTGGCCGGTTTGCAGCAGCTGCCCCGCCCGCTTGAGCTGGCTGAGCTGAAACACGCCCCGCGGCAGCTGGTTGTGCCGGGTAAACTCCAGAAGAAAATCATACAGATTCCACTCGCTGCTCGAGACGTAGAAAAACGCGTTGGGCTGCTCCGGGGTGACCGGGCCGGCCTGGGCCAGCCACTGGTAATGCGCCACCACGCCCTCGAACGCCGCCCGGCTGCGGGCGTGGCGGCTCAGCAGCACCCACAGCCGCTGCCAGCGCGTGGCCGAGTGCGAGACAAGAAACGTGTCGTCGATGTCGGAGATAAAGGCGTAGGGCGTTTCGTAGGGCACGTGCAGCTCGGCCGTGGCCTGGGCCAGCGCGGCGCCGGTTTCGGCCGTCAGCAGGGTGGCCCCGATGGGGTGCCAGCCGGCCAGCAGGGGGGTAGGCAGTTCCAAGTCGACCCGGAAGAAGCCGTCGGCATCGGTGCGGGCACCCACGCGCTGGCCGCCCACCTCCACCTGCACCGGCGCGTCGGCCCAGGGCTTCACCAAAAACAGGCGCAGCAGGTACCAGGCGTTGGTGAGCAGGCCGGCAGCGTCGTAGCTCTGGCGCGGCAGCGGGCTCCGGCGAAAGGCGTGGCCCTGCACCACCACCCGGCCGGGCGCGCCAAAGCCGCGGTAGAGCCGCAGCGCGGGCCGGCGCGTGAGGCCCAGGCGGGCCAGAAAATTCTCAGTCATGGAGTACAGTACGGGCGCAGGTCGGCCAATCAGCGGAAAAAAACGTTACGGCAGAAAGCTCACACCGTTGAGGTCGGGGCGGAAATACCGCCAGCCGCCGGCTATTTTTCTCTTCTTTCTGGCATGAACAACGCTCCTGCGCTGCGCTTTCTTT
>CAXUEM010000085.1:7395-10547 GCA_964249885.1 uncultured Hymenobacter sp.
CCCTAGACCCCACCAAGGCCCTCGAAATCGTGGTCGGTGGCAGCGAGAAAAAAGTGGACGTGCTCTACCTCAACGGCACCGACCTGTGCCTGCATCTGAGCGACATCGGCATCAATGCCCAGCTGGTGCGCCACGCCCAGCGCCAGAGCTGGCACGGCCTGCTGGGCTACGCCCGGGCCGCGTTCTGGTCGCTCTTACACCGGCGCCTGCTGCAGGTCAGCATTCAGACTGATGAGGGCCCGCCGGTGCAGCGGGCGGCCGTGATGGTGGTGCTGGCCAACGCCCGCCTCTACGGCACGGGCGCGGCCATCAACCCCGACGGCGACATCGCCGACGGCCGCTTCGAGGTGGTGGTGCTGCGCCGCCTGCGGGGCCGTGAGCTGCTGAAAATGTTTTGGCGCTTCCGCCCCTTCGACCCCGCCGCCGTCGAGATATTCTCGACCACCGCCGTGAGCCTAGACATCCGCTGGCCCGTCGATTTTCAGGTCGACGGCGAGTACCGCGGCAAAACCACGCACGTGGAGGTTGAAATCCGGCCCAGCGCCCTGCGGGTGCGGGTGCCGATGCCGGCCTAATGGCCACCAGAGTGGGCGCGGCTACTACTCAGGCGCGTGCGTAGCTTTGAGCGATGGACTGTCTGCTTTGCTGAAAATAGCGGGCGCCGAACAATCTTATGCTTTACCGTTTGCCCGTGCTCCGGCGCCTTCTCCTTGGGCTGCTCTTGGTGCTGCTGCTCGTCGGCCCGGCCCGGGCTCAGCCCGAAGCTTTGAACTGGAAGTTTGGCAGCCAAGCCGGTCTGAGCTTTCCCGCCGGTGGGAGTGGCGGGCCGGGCGTGCAGCCGGCGGGAAGCAGCATGAATGCCTACGAGGGCTGCGCCAGCATTTCCGACGCCGACGGGGTGCTGCAATGCTACTCCAATGGCCTGGAGGTGTGGGACCGCACCGGCCAGCGCATGCCTAGCGGCCAGCTGCAGGGCAGCGACTTGTCGGCCTCGCAGGCGGCGTTGCTGCTGCGCGGTCCCAGCCAGCGCCGCTTTTACTACCTGTTCAATATCGGGGCCGAGGGCACCGCCTCGTTTGGCGTGGTGCGCCAAACCATCGTGGACATGAGCCTGCGCGGGGGCCTCGGCGACGTGGGCAGCGTTAATTCGCGGGCCCTCCTGATTCCGGGCGGCGGCCTCGTAACCGAGAAGCTGACGGCGGTGCGCCACGCCAACGGCCGCGACTACTGGGTGGTGGTGCACGGCTGGGAAAATAATAATTTCTACAGCTACCTGCTCAGTCCCAGCGGTCTGACTTCGAGTCCGGTGGTGTCGGCGGTGGGAGCGGTGCACCAGGGCAGCGGCACGGGTGGCAGCAACTCTATCGGCTACCTGCGGGCCTCGCCCGATGGGCGGCGGCTGGCCGCCGCGCAGGTCAGCACCGGCGTCGAGCTGTTTGATTTCGACGCCGCCACCGGCCGGGTAAGCGCGCCCCAGCCCGTGCCCCGAGTGTCGGAGTTCAGCTACAGCCTGGAGTTCTCGCCCGACAACAGCAAGCTCTACCTCACCGACGGCTCGGCGGTGTATCAGCTTAACTTGGCCGCTAATCTGGCAGTTACCCGGCTGCCGGCGGCCGGTGGCCCCACCATGGGCCTGCAGCGTGGGCCCGACAATCAGATTTACGTTTCAATTTTGGGCACCGGTTCGCTGGCCGTTATCCGCCGGCCCAACGCGGCGGGGCTTGCCTGCGGCCTCGAACCCGCTGCCCAGCCCCTGAACGGAGGCGTGGCCCAGCTGGGGCTGCCCAACTTTCCCAATGCTTTTGCCACCGACGTGGTGCTGCCGCCACCGGCCCCGCTGCCGGCTCCCGTTATCGGCCCGGTGGCCCAGGCCTGCGCCGGCATCCTGCTCACGTTCAGCGCGGCTGCGCCGGCGCCAGCAGGGGGGGTATTCACCTGGAATTTCGGCGACCCTGCCTCGGGGGCCGACAACACGGCCACAGGCTCGGTCGTGACCCACCGCTACGCCGCGGGCGGCGCCTACCGCGTGAGCCTGACCCTGACCACGCCCGACGGCACGGCCACCGCCGCCCCGCTGACCGTGCAGGTCGGGGCGGCACCGGTTTTCAGCTTGGGGGCCCGCCAGCAGTTTCTGTGCGCCGGGCAGACCCTGGTGCTTGGGGCGGGGGCCCAGCCCGCCGGCAGCAGTTACCGCTGGCAGGATGGTTCGGTGGGCACCAGCTATACGGTGCGTACGCCAGGCCGCTACGGCCTGCGCCTGACCTCGCCCCAAGGCTGCGTGAGCCGCGACTCGGTGGAGGTGCTGCCCCTGAGCCCGCCCGTTGTGCGCCTGGGGCGCGACACCCTGCTGTGCCCGGACGCATTCCTGACCCTGCAAACCAACCCGCAGCCGGCCGGCAGCACCTACCGCTGGTCTGATGGCTCTACTGCGCCCACGCTGCAGGTGGGGCAGCCCGGCCAGTATTTCGTGGAGGTGCGCAGTCCGGATGGGTGCGTGGCCCGGGCGGCGCAGCTGGTGGCGGCGGGCAGCGCGGCCACTGGATGCCCGGTGGCCATTATTCCCAACATCATCACCCCCAACGGCGACCCCCAGAACCAGTTCTTCGCGCCCCAGGGCCTGCCGGCGGGCGACTGGGCGCTGCTGATTTTCAACCGCTGGGGCCGCCAGGTATTTCAGCAGGCGCGCTACGACTACCGCTGGAGTGCTGCCGGCCAGCCCGCGGGCCCGTACTACTACGTGCTGCACAATGCCCGCTCCGGGCAGCGGCATCAGGGCTGGGTGGAGGTGGTGCGCTAGTGCTTGGCTAACCTGCAAGAGGCAACCGCACCGGGTAGAGCTTACTGCGCAGCTTCCGCTGCCGGGCTGAACGCGAAGCTGTCCAGCGCCTCCCAGGGGCCGCCCTGGTAGGCCCAGAGCTGCAGCCCGGTGCCGGTGGCGGCCGTGGGCTTAAACTCGGCCTGCAGCTGGGCGTGCAGGGCGCGGGCCGTGGCCGAGCTTACCTTGTTTTGCACCGTCACGTGCGGGTGCAGCAGCTGGCGGTCCTGGCCGGAAAGCGCGAAGCCGAAATCTGCTTGGAAGGCCGTTTGCAGCGTCTTGTGCAGGCGGCGCAGGGCCGGGCTCTCGAGCCGGTACATCACGCCCTGGCCCATGA
>CAXUEM010000086.1:0-10123 GCA_964249885.1 uncultured Hymenobacter sp.
CCGATGGTAGATATTGCCCGCGACCCGCGCTGGGGCCGCGTGATGGAAGGCGCCGGCGAAGACCCCTACCTGGGCTCGCTCATCGCCCGGGCCATGGTGCGCGGCTACCAGGGACCCAGCAACGATATGACGAAGCCCGAAACCGTCATGGCCTGCCTCAAGCACTTTGCCCTGTACGGCGCTGCCGAGGCCGGCCGCGACTACAACACCGTGGACATGAGCCGGCAGCGCATGTACAACGAGTACCTGCCGCCCTACAAGGCCGCCGTGGAAGCCGGCGTGGGCTCGGTGATGACCTCATTTAATGACATCAATGGGATTCCGGCCACCGCCAACCGCTGGCTGATGACCGATTTGCTGCGCCGGCAGTGGGGCTTTCAGGGCTTCGTGGTGACGGACTACACGGCCATCAATGAGATGAGCGCGCACGGCCTCGGCGACGACAAAAAAGTGTCGGGGCTGGCCCTGAACGCCGGCGTGGACCAGGACATGGTGGGCGAGATTTTTCTGAAAAACCTGGCCCAGAACCTCAAGGAAGGCACCGTGAAACAGGCTGATGTAGACCAGGCCTGCCGCCGCGTGCTCGAAGCCAAGTACCGCCTGGGCTTGTTCACGGACCCCTACCGTGGCGTGACCGAGGCCCGGGCCAAGCAGGTGCTTATGCAGCCCGACTTTGTGCAGGCTGCCCGCGATGTGACCCGCCGCAGCCTCGTGCTGCTCAAAAACGACAACCAGACCCTGCCGCTGAAAAACACGGCCAACATTGCCGTGGTGGGTCCGCTGGCTGACCGCCCCGTGGACATGATTGGCGCCTGGAGCGGCGCCGGCGACGGCCAGCAGGCCATATCCATTTTGCAGGGCATCAAGAACGTGGGCGGGCCCGGCGTGCGCGTGACCTACGCCCACGGCGTGAACGTGACCGACGATGACCAGCTCATCAAGCGCCTCAATGAGTTTGGTGGCCAGCTCAACCAGGACGCCCGCCCGGCCGAAGCCCAGATTGCCGAAGCCGTGAAGGCCGCGCAGGCCGCCGACGTGGTGGTGGCCGTGGTGGGCGAAAGCCAGGGCATGAGCGGCGAGGCCGCCAGCCGCGCCGACATCGGCCTACCCGGCCGCCAGCTGGAGCTGCTCAAGGCCCTGAAAGCCACCGGCAAGCCGCTGGTGGTAGTGCTCTGCAACGGCCGGCCGCTTACCTTGCCCTGGGAAAACGACAACGCCAGCGCCATCCTCGAAACCTGGTTTGGCGGCACCCAGGCCGGCAACGCCGTGGCCGACGTGCTCTTCGGCGTTTACAACCCGGCCGGCAAGCTCACCATGACCTTCCCGCGCTCGGTGGGTCAGATTCCGATTTACTACAACCACAAAAGCACCGGCCGCCCCTACGTGGGCGTGCTGCTCGACAAGTACAAGTCGCGCTACCTCGACAGCCCCAACGACCCGCTCTACCCCTTCGGCTACGGCCTGAGCTACACCACGTTCACCTACGGCAAGCCCACCGTCAGCCAGGCCAGCATCGCCCCCGGCCAGGGCCTCGACGTGAAGGTGACGGTGCAGAACACCGGCCCGCGCGACGGCGAGGAAGTTGTGCAGCTCTACCTGCGCGACGTGGTGGGCAGCAGCACCCGCCCGGTGCAGGAACTGAAAGGCTTCCAGAAAATCCTGCTCAAGAAGGGCGAAAGCCGGGAGCTGACCTTTCACCTCAACCCCGACGACCTCAAATTCTACAACGAGGCCCTGCAGTTCGTGGCCGAGCCCGGCCAGTTTGAGGTGATGATTGGCGGCAACTCCCGCGACGTGCAGAAAACCACCTTCCAGCTCACCAAATAAGCGGCCAGCAGGGGAGAGCTTACTCCCTGCTGGCCGCTTATTTTGTGAGAAGGTGCGACTAAAGAGCCAGCAGGGGATACCCCCTGCTGGCTCTTTAGTTTGCTACCTCGCTGATAAACTTGATGCGCATGAGCCGCAGCTCTTCCTCGCTGTACTCATCGCCCAGCTCCTTGAGGGCCACGGCAATGCTGTCGGTGCTGGCCTGCATGAAGTAGTCGTAGATTTCCTCCTGCCGGTCTTCCTCAATCAGGCCCTCAATGTAATAGTCCAGGTTGAGGCGGGTGCCGGAGTAGCAGATGTGCTCGATTTCCTCCATCAGCTCGGTCATGCTGATGCCCTTGCTGGAGGCCACGTCCTCCAGGTTCATTTTCTTGTCAATCTGCTGGATGACGTAGATTTTAATTTTCGAGCGGTTCACTGCCGACTTCACAATCACGTCGGCCTCGGTTTCGATGTCGTTATCCTCAACGTACTTCTTAATCAACGCCACGAAGGGCGCGCCGAACTTGCTGGCCTTGCCCTGCCCCACGCCCGAGACGTGCGTTAGATCATTGAGCGAGGTGGGGAAGGTGGTCGCCATTTCCTTCAGGCTGGGGTCCTGAAACAGCACGTAGGGCGGCAGGTTCTTCTGCTTGGCCACCTGCTTGCGCAGCTCCTTGAGCTGGGCGAACAGGGCCTCGTCGTGGCCGGCGGCCTGCTGCTCGTCGGCGCGGTCTTCGTCAGCCTGCACCTCGGCGTCGAAGTTGTGGTCCTTGGTGAGCGTAATAGCGCGCGGATTCTCGATGAAGTCCATGCCCCCATCGGTTACGCGCACCAGCCCGATGTTGTCGATGTCTTTTTCCAGCAGGCCATTGAGCAGGCACTGCCGCAGCACCGAGTGCCAGAACTGCATGTCGCCCAGCGGCTTGCCCTGCCCGTACACCGGCAGCGCGTTGTGCGAATAGCTCTCGATGTGCGGGTTGTTCAGGCCCAACAGCACCTGCGCCACGTGCTCGAAATTGAAGCGGCACTCGGTCTGCACCACCGCGCGCAGGGCCAGGCCCACGGCTTCCTCGGCCTCAAACCGCTCCTTGGGGTGGCGGCAGTTGTCGCAGAAGCCGCAGTCGGTGTGCATCTGCTCGCCAAAATAATGCAGCAGCTGCCGGCGGCGGCACACCGCGCTTTCGGCGTAGTTGGTCATTTCGGCCAGCAGCTGCCGGGCGTTGTCGCGCTCCGTGACGGGCTTGTCCTTGCTGAATTTTTCGAGCTTGAGGATGTCGTCGTAGGAGTAAAACATCAGGCAGTTGCCTTCCAGGCCGTCGCGGCCGCCGCGGCCGGTTTCCTGGTAGTAGCCCTCTATGCTCTTGGGCGCGTCGTAGTGAATCACAAAGCGCACGTCGGGCTTGTCGATGCCCATGCCGAAGGCGATGGTGGCCACAATCACGTCGCACTCCTCGTTCAAAAACGCATCTTGGTTATCGATGCGCACCTGCTGGTCCAGGCCGGCGTGGTAGGGGCGGGCCCGCACGCCGTTCACCTTTAGCAGCTCGGCAATCTCCTCTACCTTTTTGCGGCTCAAGCAGTAGATGATGCCCGCCTTGCCTTTGTGCTGGTGCACGTACTGAATAAGCTGCTTTTTGGTGTTGTGCTTGGCGCGCACCTCATAGTACAGATTGGTGCGGTTGAACGAAGTTTTAAATACGTTCGCGTCGTCCATCTGCAGGTTCTTCTGGATGTCGAGCTGCACCTTGGGCGTGGCCGTGGCCGTGAGGGCAATAATGGGAATGCGCCCGCCCAGGTTGTCGATGATGCCCCGAATCTTGCGGTACTCGGGCCGGAAGTCGTGGCCCCACTCCGAGATGCAGTGGGCCTCATCAATGGCGACGAAGCTGATGGTGGTTTGCTGCAAAAAGGCGATGGTATCGTCTTTGGTCAGGCTTTCGGGCGCCACGTAGAGCAGGCGCACGTCGCCGCGCACCACGTCTTTTTTCACCCGGTTCATTTCCGTTTTGGTCAGCGAGGAATTGTACACCTGCGCATTGATGCCAAAGGCGCCCATCTGGTCGACCTGATTCTTCATCAGGGCAATCAGCGGCGAGATGACAATGGCCGTGCCCGGAATAACCAGCGCTGGCAGCTGGTAGCACAGGCTCTTGCCCGCGCCGGTGGGCATAATGACGAAAGTGTTGTGCCCGGCCAGTACGTTCTGGATGATGGCCTCCTGCACCCCCCGAAACTGGCCGTAGCCGAACACTTCTTTCAGGGTGCCTTTCAGGTCGGCGGTCAGGGGAGCGGCAACGTCGATTACGTTTGGGAGCATGGGCAGCAGGGCGGCTGAAATGTTTGCAGAAAGCCAGGTATTGAACGAAGATAAGCACGAGATTAAATTTAGTTCATCATTTTTCGCGCATTTAAGCAGTATTTATAAAAATAACTTTTAAAGTGTAATGCTGCCTACTGGCCCCGGCCCGGCCGCGCAGGGCCGCGCCCGCGCTAGTTACTTTTGGTCTTTCGTCGCTTTTTCAGCCGGTATTATTTTCTTTTCTTATGACTGCTGCCGCTCCACTCACCGCCACCAACCTGCTGCACGTTGCCCGGCAGGTGCTCCTGGAAGAAGCTGCCGCGCTACGCGAGGTAGCCGCCGCGCTGGATGCCACCCCCGACTTTGAGCGCTGCGTGCAGGCCATCCTGAAGCTGCCGGGCCGGGTGGTAGTCACGGGTATTGGCAAGAGCGCCCACATTGCCGGCAAAATCGTGGCTACGCTCAACTCCACGGGCACACCGGCGCTGTTCATGCACGCCGCCGACGCCATTCACGGCGACCTGGGTATGATTCAGCCCCAAGACTTTGTGGTGGCCATCAGCAAATCGGGCGACACGCCCGAAATCAAGGTGCTGGTGCCGCTGCTGCGCCGCAAGGGAGTGCCGCTGGCCGCGCTGGTCAGCAACGCCGACTCCTACCTGGCTCGGCAGGCTGACTTTGTGCTGTTCACGCCCGTGCCGCGCGAAGCTGGCCCGCACAACCTGGCGCCTACCACGTCAACCACCGCCGCGCTGGCCTTGGGCGACGCGCTGGCTATCTGCCTGCTCGAAGCCCGGCAGTTTACCGCCCAGGATTTTGCGCATTTGCACCCCGGCGGCACCCTGGGTAAGAAGCTCTACCTGAAAGTAGGCGACCTGAGCCAGCAGAACCAGCGCCCCTGCGTGCAGGAAGACGCCTCGCTTAAAGAAGTGCTGCTCGAAATATCGGGCAAGCGGCTGGGCGCCACCGCCGTGCTGACGGCCGCCGGCGAGCTGGCCGGCATTATCACCGACGGCGACCTGCGGCGCATGCTGAGCGGCCACCTTGCTGATTTGGATACCCTGCTGGCCCGTGATATTCTCACGCCTGGCCCAGCCGTCATCGAGGCCGATGACTTCGCGGCGGAGGCCCTGGCCCGCATGCAAGCCCGCAACATTACGCAGCTGATTGTGACCGAGAATGGACAGTTCGCCGGCTTCATTCATTTGCACGACTTGCTACGCGAAGGCCTGGTATAAGGGCCCAGCAGGGGGTAGCTGCCCAATATAATTGCATTATAGTGACTATGAGGCAAGCAATTATAGCTGAAAAATGCAGGAATCATCATGTGTAAAATTTGGGCATTTTGGGTTAATTGATTGACATTATTGCAATGTCAGCCTACGTTTGGTAAAAATTTCACCCAAAAACCCCACCGTACATGATGAAGTTTACAAAATCCCCCCTGCTCCTGGCTGCCCTGAGCGCTGCCACCCTTTCGTTTTCCAGCTGCCAGAAGCAGGAAGAAGTAGTGGTGAAGGAGGACATCTCGGCGGAAACCATCAGCCAGATTAAGGCGCTGGGCTTCGGCACCTCGGATGCCAAGGCAGTGGAAGGCGGCGTGCTGGTAGAAGGCGACATCCTGCTGACTAAGGAAGTGCTGAGCGGCAAAAACGAAAGCAGCTTCCTGCGCGTGGGTGAAGACGAACAGTACCGCACCAACAACCTGGTGAGCGTAGGTTCGGGCCGCACCATCAGCATCCGGGTATCGACCTCGCTGCCTTCGGCTTACATCACGGCTACCGACGAGCTGATTCGCCGCTACAATGCGCAGGGCCTGCTCATCCGCTTCACCCGCGTAACCTCGGGCGGCAACATCGTTTTCTCGGCGGCTCCCAGCGGCTCGGGCTACCTGGCCTCGGCCGGCTTCCCCTCGGGCGGCAACCCCTACGGCTCAGTATCGGTGAACGTGGGCGCCATCGGCACGGCTAACGCTTCGACCTACATCGCCACCATCCTGGCGCACGAAGTAGGCCACTGCATCGGCTTCCGCCACACCGACTACGCCAACCGCGCTTACAGCTGCGGCGGTGCCTTCACCAATGAGGGTGCCAGCACGGTGGGTGCCATTCACATCCCCGGTACCCCCACCACCGCCGACCCCAACTCCTGGATGCTGGCCTGCATCGGCTCGGGTGCCAACCGCCCTTTCAACAACAACGACGTAACGGCCCTCCGCTACATCTATTAATCAAGGCGGCAACTGTCTGATTAAATAAAAACATCCCGGCTTTTATAAGTCGGGATGTTTTTTTATAAACACTCTTCTTTATGCGAATTTTGTTTTAAATTTGGCAGTAAGTGGCGCAGCCTACAGTCATATTCACATAATTCATCACAGTTTTTTACATACTTCATTTTTACTGACTCTCGTATGAAGAACCTCAATCTACTCACGGCCAGCCTGTGTCTGGCCTCGGCTTTTGCCTTTTCCTCGTGCTCTAAGGAGAACGAAACCGTCACGACCACCGAGGAAGTATCGGCGGCCGAACTGAGCCAAATCAAGCAACTGGGCTTTTCCACGCAGGGCGCCATTAAAACTGACGGCGGCTTTGTGGTGGAAGGCGATATTTTCCTGACCAGCGAAAACCTAGCTAATCCCCGTCCGGCTCAGCTCATGCGCGTGGGCGCCGACGAGCAATACCGCACCACGGAACTGGTAAGTGTGGGCGCGGGCCGCACGGTTTCCATTGCCGTGTCCAGCACCCTGCCCGCCGCCTACGTCACGGCCACCGATGAGCTGATTAACCGCTTCAACGCCGAGAACCTGCTCATCAAGTTTGTGCGGGTGTCGTCCGGCGGCGACATTCTGCTCGACAAGGCGCCCCGCAGCGCGCGTTACCTGGCCTCGGCGGGATTCCCAACTGGCGGCAACCCGCACAACCTGGTGCGAGTGAACGTGAGTGCTATCGGCACGGCCAACCCCAGCACCTACATTGCTACCATCCTGGCGCACGAAGTGGGCCACTGCATCGGCTTCCGCCACACCGACTACATGGACCGCAGCTATAGCTGCGGCGGCAGCACCAGCAACGAGGGCGCCAGCACGGTGGGCGCAGTGCTGATTCCCGGCACCCCCAGCGCGGCCGACCCCAACTCCTGGATGCTGGCCTGCATTGGCTCGGGCGTAAACCGGCCCTTCAACAGCAACGACAAAACAGCGCTGGGTTTCGTATACTAGGCATTTATACTGCGGATTAGCTTCACTATCTAGTCTTAAGCCCTTCAACCTCTGGCTTGCAGCTTGCAAGCCAGAGGTTGAAGGGCTTAAGAGCAATACAGGACTAGAGGTGATTCTGGCTAGCTGATTAAGTGACGGCTGGCTGAGTCAGCTATAATAAGCGGACGCAAATTCGCCAGCAGGATCTAGAGGACACAACTTGGTTATCGGAAGCCTTCAGCGAAGGCGATATTTGGCTAAAGCCTACCTGCGTGGCTGCGTAAAAAGCCAGTGTGAGGTAGTTAAGGTGGGAGCTGTGGCACTGATGGTAATGTTAGTCATGAACTTGCCGCTGCCCATTGTCATACTAGGACGTGTGAATAATTAATTTAAGGTTATGGAAACGCAGTATGTGTTGAGTGAGGCACAGCGGGCGGTGCTGGCGCCACTCTTGCCTAGTCGTCGTGGGCCGGCCGGGCAAGACAACTGCCGCTTTGTCGAAGCCGTGCTCTGGCTGGCGCGCAGTGGGACCCGCTATCGGGTCTTGCCGCTAGCCTGGAGCAACTGACACATCACGTACATGCGCTTTGCGCACTGGGCTCAAAGCGGGATTGAGGCCGGCTGCTGGCAGCTGTGCAGGCCCACGACGCCGGGCTGGGCACGCTACTGCTGAGGTCGACCACCATTCGCGCCCACCAGCACGCGGTGGGGGCGCAAAAAAACGGCTAGCCCACCGCCCTCGTGCGTAGCTGTAGCTATGGTGGGCTGAGCACGAAACTGCACTTGCTCACCGACGCGTACGGCCAGCCAGGTCCACGACCGCATCCCGGCCGAAGTGCTGCTGGCTGACTTGCAGCCCGCCTGCCTCATCGCCGACCGCGGCTACGACGCCCGCGCCTTGCGCGCTCATTTGGTCGCCCGGAGCACGCTGGCCGTCATCCCGCCCTAGCGCGCTACGACTACGACGCCACGCGTTACCGCCAACGCAACCCCATTGGACGCACCTTTGCCCGCCTCAAGTAGCTGCGCCGCTTGGCTACCTGCTACGATAAACGAGCCGACTGTTTCTTCGCCTAGTTCCAACTCGGGGCTGCGCTAACATGGCTGAAAAATGTTCACGCGCCTTAGTTACGTCTGTGCCGTAGCCATTGCGTTGAGCTAACGCACTTAATAGATAGCAAACTATACTGCTTACCTTTACCGAGGATTTTCAGCATAGTATTAACATGAAAATAGGTAGTAAACTGCACTTGGCCCTAGGTTTCGACCAGAATTATTTTGTTCCTTTTAATGCGCTCGCAGCTTCTGTTTTTGCGAATAACCCGGACCATACAATTGTATTTCACGTTATCGCAGCCGGGCTTTCTGAATGGCAAAAGCATTTGCTTGAAAAATATATAGATGCCAATGCGGGCAGCATTCATTTTTATGAGGTGGCGGATGACTTTGCGGCCGGTTTCACCGCTCACGGCTGGTACGGACGGGCCACTTATTTCCGGCTGCTTTTCGCCAGCCTATTGCCAGTAGAAATAAATAAGTTTTTGTATATAGATACTGACATAATAGTAGTCGGCAATCTGGCCGACTTATTTGCTACGGCCATGCAGGGCTACCCCTTGGCGGCCGTGGCCGACCCCGTTTCGCAGCCCCGTGAAGAGTTAGGAATGAAAACAGGAGATGTTTATTTCAATGCCGGAGTACTATTAATTGACCGAGAGGAGTGGGTGAAGCAGCAGATTAGTGAAAAAACGCTGAACTTCCTGGGTCTGCACCACAAGATTTGTGTCTATGTAGACCAAGATGCGCTCAATGCTGTACTAGTAGGCAATTGGTTTCCGGTAAGCTCACGTTTTAATATCATGCCTGATTATATTCCAAAAACATTAAAAAAGCGGAACTATGCATTATTTCTACAAGACAAAGTAATTATTCACTACACCCAATTTTATAAGCCTTGGCATTTTCTATGCAGTAATAAACTACGCTTTCTCTACCATCAATATTTGAAACTGACTCCGGTAAGCGATAAAAATCAGTTGAGCGGTTTTGCCTTTACCCCGCAGGTAATGCTGGCCTGGGCTAAAATAAAAGCCCGTGAGCTATACTATAATTATCCAATTATGCCGGTAGGGCTGGTCGATAATGCCCGAAGATTACTGAGGAGCGACGATGTAAAACGGGCTTCCTCTTAGAGAGAAGTGAGCTTACCGGCGCGCTCGCAGCGCGTAAAGCCACCTGCCCGCCACGGTTCCCTCGGAGTGGGGTAAAGAATGGCTTTTTTAGAGCCACGCTACAACACTACGATGCGGCGCGTGACTTCAGGGCCGGTGCTGACCTTGGCGCGCAGCAGGTACAGGCCCGGCCGCAGCCCGCTCGTGTCGATGGTATTGATTACGCCCGTGCCTTCGGCCTCGCGCAGCAGGTGCCCCAACACATCGTAGAGGTGCAGGCGCAGGGTGGTGCCGGGCGCGGCCACCACTTGCAGGGGCTCGCCGGCGCGGGCCGGTATGGGGTAGACCAGCAGTTCGGCGCGGCCCACTACCTGCACGGTTTCGACTTGGCTGTAGAAGCTGCGGCCGCGCGCGTCCTGCCCCTCGATGCGGTAGCGGTTGGGGCCGGCCAGCGCCGTCGGGTCGGTGAACTCCAGGGTTGTCTGCGCGGGAGCCCGCTGGGTTTGAATAGTTTTGAACTGGCCGGTAGCGGGCTCGAAGCGCTGCAGCTGAATGGTTTGCAGCTGATACGTGCTGCCTAGCGTCAGGGTCAGGCGCACGGTATCGGCTACGGCTTGCCGCGGAATAAAGGAGCGAATGTAGCAG
>CAXUEM010000086.1:10133-10525 GCA_964249885.1 uncultured Hymenobacter sp.
GCAGGCCCGCCGCGGCGAGGCCGGCCGAGTTGCTGCGCTCAATGGTTTGTCCCGCCAGCCGGGGCGCCACGGCAAAGTAGCCGGCCGGGTCAGCCGCCGATGGCAGGGCCAGCAGGGTATCGGTAACTAGCAGCAAAGGCTCCAGCTGGGTGGCGCCCAACTGATACACTTGGTAGCCGGTGGCGCCGGGCACGGCGGGCCAGGTCAGCAGGGCCTCGGTGGCGCACACGTAGCCCACGCGCAGCGGCAGCGGCCGGGCCAGGGCAAAGGTGTCGGACAGGTATTCGCGGCCCGCCGCCACGCAGCGCAGCTGGGCCAGCGTGGTGGTGTCGGGCGGCGTCCAGGTCAGGGTTTGGGCGGTCAAGTCGGCAGCTTCGGCGATGGGGCGCCAG
>CAXUEM010000087.1:0-9931 GCA_964249885.1 uncultured Hymenobacter sp.
GCCCGTGGGCGGCACTGAGCGCAGCGGGGCGGGCGAGGAGCGGCGCGCCCGTAGCGGCGTAGTCGGGTTTGAGGCCCAGCGCTTCGGCGGCTCCTTGTACAGCGAAACCCGCCTGGCCGCCGGCTACGGCTACCGCCTGGGCCTGGTGGCCGTCGGTGCCCGTCTGGAGATTTTGCAAGTCAGCCTGGAGGGCCTGGGCAGCCGGCGGGTGCTGCTGGGCAGCCTGGGCGGGCAGGTCGAGATTCTGCCCGAAAAGCTCAGCTTCGGCGCCTACCTCTACAATTTCAACCAAGCCCGGCTGGCCGCCTATCTCGACGAGCGGGTGCCCACGGTGCTCAAGGCCGGCCTGGCCTACCGCCCGGCCAAAACCGTGCTGCTGACGGTGGAGACCGAAAAAGACGTGGAGCGCGCCGCCAACGTCAAGGCCGGGCTGGAATACCAGCCTCACCCCCTGCTGGCTGCCCGCCTGGGCTTCGCCAGCCTGAGCGAGCAAACCACGGCCGGCCTGGGCCTGCACGTTGGGCAGTACCGCTTCGACTACGCCGCCGCCTGGCAGACGGCGCTGGGCCTGAGCCAGCAGCTGAGCCTGGGGTACGCTTTTGCCGCGACCAAGCATGAAGAACCTACGCCGCCCCGCTAAGCCTTGGCAAAGCCGTGGCCAGCTGGCCGGCCGCAACTGGCCCGGCCGGCGCTGGGCGTGGCTGGCGCTGCTTGCTTGTTTTTGCGGCCTGGCTCAGCCGGGCCAAGCGCAGGACTACGCGCGCCGGCCGCCCGATTTGGACCGGCTGACCCAGGAATTATTTGCCGAAATCACCTCCGACCAAGTGCCCTACGAGGACCTGTACGAAACCCTGCTGCAGTACTACCAAACCCCGCTCAACCTGAACACGGCCACGCGCGAGCAGCTGCGGGCCCTGCTGCTGCTCTCGGAAAGCCAGATTGGCGGGCTGCTGGCGCACCGCGAAACGACCGGCGAGCTGGTGAGCGTGTACGAGCTGCAAAGCGTGCCGGGCTTCGACCAGAAAACCATCTACCGCGTGGCGCCCTTCATCACGGTGAGCAGTGCCGATGCCAACGCCCGGCGCGGCCCGCTCTGGCAGCGCATTCGCGAAGAAGACAACAACGCCCTGCTGCTGCGCTACGAGCGGGTACTGCAAACCCGCCGCGGCTACACGCCGGCCGACACGTTTCAGGGCCGGCCTACCACGCGCTACCTCGGCTCGCCCGACAAGCTCGTGCTGCGCTACCGCGTCAGTCACGCGCGCGACTTCAGCCTGGGCCTCACGGCCGAGAAGGACGCCGGCGAGCAACTGGCCTGGCGGCCGGGCCGGCGGCAGTTCGGGGCCGATTATGTGTCGGCGCACTTCGTGGTGCAGGAGCGCGGCCGGCTGAAAAGCCTGGCTTTGGGCGATTACCAGCTGCAGTTCGGGCAAGGCCTACTGCTCTCCTCGGGCCTGGCCGTGGGCAAGGGTGCCGAAACCATCACCACGCTGCGCCGCTCCTCGGTGGGGGTGCGGCCCTACGCGGCCCTGCTGGAAAATACGTTTTTCCGCGGCGCGGCGGCCACCTACCAGCTGACTCCCCGGCTGGCCGCCACGGCCTTTGCCTCGCGCAAGCGCGTGGATGCCAACCTGCAGCAAAGCCAGGATTCGCTGGGCCAGTTCGATGAGTTCAGCTCCGGCCTGCTGCTTACCGGCTTTCACCGCACGCCCACTGAGCTGGCCAACCGCCAGCGCCTGGCCGAAACCGTGGGCGGCGGCAACCTCGAATACAGCAGCCGCGAGGGCGAGTTTTCGGCCGGCCTGACCGCCGTGAACACGCACTTTGGCGCGCCGCTGCTGCGCCGGCCGGAGCCTTACAACCAATTTGAGTTTCGGGGCCGGCACAACCTGAGCCTGGGCGTGCACTACAGCTACGCCTGGCGCAACCTGCTCTTGTTCGGCGAGACGGCCCGCAGCTCCAGCGGCGGCTTGGGCACGGTAAACGGCCTGCTGGCCAGCCTGGCCGGCAACGTCGATGCGGCCGTGCACCTGCGCTACTTCGCCCCGGATTTTCATACGCTCTACGGCAATGCGCTGAGCGAAAACACGCGCAACATTAATGAAACCGGCCTGTACCTGGGCCTGAAGGTGCGCCCGGCAGCCAAGTGGGAGCTGTCGGCCTACCTCGACCAGTTCCGCTTTCCCTGGCTGCGCTACGGGGCCGGCGCGCCCGGCCGCGGCCACGATGCCCTACTGCGCCTGGCGTACGCACCCACCAAAACCAGCCTGCTTTACGTGCAGCTGCGCCAGCGCGAAAAAGCCTACGACCTGCCCCGCGACCCCAGCCGCCCGCTGCCGCGGCCCGCTCCGCAGCGGCGCCGCTCCCTGCTGCTGTACTACAACGCCACCCCGCACCCCCTGCTGGAACTGCGCACCCGCCTGCAAGCCAGCCAGCTGCGCGACGACGCGGGCTTGCCCTGGCGCCGCGGCTACGTGCTGGCCCAGGACGTGAGCGTGCAGCCCAGCCGCACCGTCAAAGTCTCGGGCCGCTACGCCCTGTTCGACACCGACGACTACGACACCCGGCAGTACGTGTTCGAGCAGGATATTCTCTACGCCGTGTCTATTCCGGCGCTTTCCGGCCAGGGCACGCGGGTGTACCTGCTCACCCAGCTCAGCCTGAGCCGGCACCTCACGCTCTGGCTGCGCTACGCGAGCACGCACTACCGCCACCAAACCACGGTAGGCTCCGGGCTGGAGGAAATCCAGGGCCGCGAGCGTTCCGAGGTCAAGGCGCAGGTGCGCTATAAATTCTGAAAAGATAGAAGTGAGCTATTCCGCGGTTAGGGTTTTGGGCTTCTTATACAGCGGCACGGTGCTGCACGGCTCGCCGTACATCACGCTGGCGGCCACGGGCAGCAGCTTGTGCATAATCTCGACGTAGGCAAACGTGGGCACGGGCTTCTCGCCGCAGCCCTTCACCACCACCTTGGCGTCGCGGTATTCCTCGGCATCAATTTTGGCAATGGCTTCCTGAAACAACGCCTGCTCCAGCGCGTCCAGGTTGCCGAACACGTAGCGGTGCGCGTGGCTTTGCAGCTTGATGGCCAGCAGCATGTAGGCCCAGGTGGGCACAATGGCATCGGCCGAGCAGATAATGGCCACGTTCTGGCCGTCGAACTGCGTCCAGTCGTGGGTTTTGATGAACTCGCGGAAGTCCTTTTCGCGCAGCATCAGCCCATGAAACAGGTTGTCCTTGATGTCATACACCACCCGCTCGCCGGGATGAATAAACTCTTCCAGATTCAGCGTAACCAGCCCGGAATTGGCCACGCGGTTCACAAATAGCGGTTCCATAAAATAAGATTTTTAGACAGGAAACGAGAAACGTGAGGGGTTGAGGCAAGAACAATTCTCTTGTCTAAGGTCTCATGTCTGACTAACGCCCTTCGGCGTAGTCGTGTAAACTTCTTTCAGATAAAACGGCTCGTAGTAGGCCACGTCCCGAAACTCCTGCCGCCCATACGCCAGCCGCGCCAGCTCGCCCACTGCCACCGCCGACGAAACGACGCCGGTCAGAAACTGCGCGTTCTGCCGGTCAGCCAGCAGGGCGTCGAGCTTCGCCGCGCCGTCGCCGAACAACAACACCCGGGCCCGGGCCAAATGTTCGGCCAGCGCCTCCGGGCTGAGGATGAGCGGGGCCGGCGCCAGCACCTCGGTGCCGTCGGCCCGGTACAGGGCCGTGTATACTTCCTGCCGGCGCGCGTCCAGCATGGGGCAAAACAGGTAGTTCTCCGCGTCAGCCGTCATTGCCGCCACCTGCCGGGCCAGCGCGGCCAGCGTGCCCACGGCCAGCAGGGGGATATCCAGCGCGAAGCACAGGCCCTTGGCCGCCGCCGCCCCGATGCGCAAACCAGTGTAGGAGCCCGGCCCGTCGCTGAGCGCCACGGCCGCCAAATCCGGCAGCGCGTGCCCGGTGTTTTCCAGCAACTGCTGAATCAGCACGGTCAGGTGGGTGGAGTGCGACTGTGCCACGCGCAGCTCCGAGACGCCGAGCAGGCGGCCCTCGGCCAGCGTGTGCAGCGCCACCGAGCAGATAGGAGAGGAGGTATCGAGGGAAAGCAGCAGGTCGGCCATGGCGCGGGCAAAGTTACGCAGCGCGTACCCCCGGCTGGCTTTACCCGGCTGCCCGAAGTTGCACCGGTCGAAGCTAAACCAGACAAGGCAGACGCTACAAAAGCGTCTGCCTTGTCTGGTTCGATTTGTTGAGTTAACCTATTTCACCGTGCCCGCCGACTTGCGCGCGCTGGCCGCGTGGCCCGTGGGCTTGAGCAGGGAGACGTAGCGGTTCGGGTCGTTCAGCACCGACACGGCGGCCAGAATGTTGGGGTCGTCGTCGAAGGCGGCTTCGGTGCGGCCTTTCTCAAAATAGTAGCGCGACACGATTTCCTGCTCCAGCAGCTCCTTGATTTCGGGCTTGAAGCGCACCAAGTCGTTGCCTTTGTTGGTGCTGACCTTGCGGCGCATAGCTTCCAACTCGGCCTTCACGTCTTCGTAGTGCTTTTCTTCTTTCACCTTTTTGGTGAGGTCGGCCAGGACTTTCTCGGCGTCGGTGCTGTAGCTCACGTTTTTGCCCTGCAGGTAGGTCGTGAACTTGAGGTAGTCGGCATCGGAAAGCTTGAACTCGCGGGCCGGCGCGATGCTGGCGTGCTCGGCGCGGTAGCGGGTGGCGAAGTCGAAGAGGTAGCTTTTCTGGAGCAGGACGCGGGTGATGTCGGCAATTTCGCGGTCCTGCACGTCGATGTCGGGCGCCACGCCGCCGCCATCGTACACGGTGCGGCCGGCCTGGGTTTTGAAGGCGGTGCGCAGCGAGTCCGGGAACTTAGTCAGGGCGCCATCCTCGGCGCGGTGGGCGTAGTCGATTTCCTGAATGCAGCGGCCGCTGGGAATGTAGTATTTGGCGGTCGTGACCTTGAGCTGGGAGTTGTAGCTCAGCGGGCGCGTGGCCTGCACCAAGCCCTTGCCGAAGGTGCGCTCGCCCACCACCACGGCGCGGTCGTAGTCCTGCAAGACGCCCGACACGATTTCCGAGGCCGAGGCCGAGCGGTTGCTCGTCACGATAGCAATGGGAATCTGGGTGTCCAGCGGCGTGTCCAGGGCCTTGTAGGTTTTGTTCCACTCCGTGACTTTACCCTTGGTGCTCACCACGTCCAGGCCCTTGTCGATGAAGAGGTTAGACACGTTCACGGCCTCGTTGAGCAGACCGCCGGGGTTGCCCCGAATGTCGAACACCAATTTTTTGGCGCCCTGCTCCTTGAGCTTGGCCACGGCCGCGCGCACTTCCCGGCCGGCATCAACGGTGAAGCCACCGAGACGGAAGTAGCCGATTTCCGGCGAAATCATGCCCACGTAGGGCACGTTCTCGACCTGAATCCGGTCGCGGGTGATGTTCAGCTCCACCGGCTTGTCCTGCCCGTAGCGGGTCACGGTCAGCTTCACCACCGAGTTGGCCTGGCCCTTAAGCATCTTGCTCACATCCGAGTCCGTCTTCTTCTCGATGCTGACGCCGTTGATGGTCACGATTTCGTCGCCCGGCAGCAGGCCGGCCTTTTGGGCCGGATAGCCCTCGTACACGGTGCGCACCACCATTTTGCCGCCGCGCTTGATGGGCGTGGAGATGCCGATGCCGCCGTACTGCCCCGTCGTGAGGGTGCGGTAGTCCTCAATGTCGTCTTCTGGGATGTAGTTCGTGTACGGGTCCAGCGACTTGAGCATGGCGTCAATCCCGGTCTTGACCAGCTTGGCGGGCGTGATTTCGTCTACGTAGTAGGTGTTGACCTCCTTGAAGAGGGTGACGAAAATGTCCAGGTTTTTGGCAATCTCGAAGTACCGCTCGTTGTCGCCGGCCGGGCGAAAAGCCAGCAGGGAGGCGCCGGTCAGCGCCAGCAGGGGGAGTAGCTTCTTGCGGTTCATATCGAAATAGCTGATTAATTCGGGCGGCCGGCACGTCAGCCGCCGAAAGCGCGCCAACATCCTGCGTGAAGATAACGAACCTACGCAGTAGGTTGCGCACCCGGTTCAGGTTGCGCACCCGGTTCGGCTAGCAAACGCTGCAGCCCGGAAATTAATTTTTTTTCGATAAACGCCAGCGGCTTTTTCTCCTTGCCAGTGTAGAGCAGACCCAGAACGGCCACCGGATGCCCGCCGGGCGCTTCCAGCAGGTGGTATTTATGGAGCCGGTAGGCCTCGCGCAGCAGGCGCTTGATATAGTTGCGGTCGACGGCCCGCTTGAAGGTGCGCTTGCTGACGCTGATAAGCACCTGCGGCGGCGCCGTGGTGGGCGCCGGGGCCGGCAGCCAGACCAGCCGCAGCGGGTAAACGCCGAAAGAGGAACCCCGCCCGCTGAAAAGCTCATCGATGAGCTTCTTGCGGCACAGGTGTTCCTCTTTCGGGAAGGTGTATTTTCGGGTGCTTGGGGCTTGGTGCTCGGTGCCTGGCATATAAAAGAACGGCTCGGCAATGCTGCCAAGCACTGAGCACTAACAACGAAGCACTGAAATACTAGCGCTTGTGGCGGCCTTCGTCGCTGACGGTGAGGCGCTTGCGGCCTTTGGCGCGGCGGCGGGCCAGCACGCTGCGGCCGTTGGCGGTTTCCATGCGCGAGCGGAAGCCGTGCTTGTTGCGGCGCTTGCGCTGCGAGGGCTGGTAGGTACGTTTCATCGGAATAAGCGGAAAAGTCGAGTTTCGAGTTGGGCCGGCAAAGGTACGGATTTAGGTTAAGCTGTGCAAGTTGGAGGCGCAGACTTCTCCGCCCGGCGTTTTCGGCGGCAGTTAAAACGCGTGCTGGCCCGTATAAACCCGCCACTGCTGCCGTAGCTTACGGCCCTGATTACCCGCCCGCTTTCCGCCCGCCCGATGATGCACTACCGCGTTTCTTTCGACAATCCGCTGACTTTTTACTTGCAGGTAGCGCTGACCCTGGACGTGCCAGCCGGGGAGGCTGAGCCGCTGGCCCTGCAGCTGCCCGCGTGGCGCCCTGGCCGGTACGAACTGCAGAACTTCGCCCAGAAAATTCAGCGCGTCGTCGTCACCGACGCCGAAAGCGGCGCCGTGCTGCCTTTCCGCAAAACCACCAAGGACCGTTGGGAAATAGCCAACGCCGCGGGTCGGCAGCTTAAGGTCAGCTACAACTTTTACGCCCACCAGATGGACGCCGGCGGCTCCTGGCTCGATGAAAGCCAGCTCTACCTGAACCCGGTGCAGGCCCTGATGTACGCCGTGGGCCAGGAAAACGAAGAGTGCACCCTGGAATTGACCTTGCCCGAGAACTGGCAGATTGCCTGCGGCCTGCCCGAAACCAGCGCCCGCGTGCTTTCGGCCCGGAACTTCGACCAGCTGGCCGACGCGCCGCTCATTGCCAGCCCCACGCTGCAGCACCACGAGTACGAGGCCGGCGGCAAGCGCTACCACGTCTGGGCCCAGGGCGAGGAGGCCGTTATCAACTGGGATATTCTGCTGGCTGACTTCAAGGCTTTTACCGAGGAGCAGTTGAAATTATTCGGCGGCCTGCCCGTTAAGGATTACCACTTCCTGAACCAGTTTCTGCCCTACAAGCACTACCACGGCGTCGAGCACGCCAATTCGACGGTCATCGTGCTGGGCCCGGCCGAGCTGCTGATGAGCGAGGGCCTGTATAAGGAGCTGCTGGGCGTGAGCTGCCATGAGCTGTTTCACACCTGGAACATCAAGAGCATCCGGCCCGCCGAGCTGCAGCCCTACGATTACAGCCGCGAAAACTACTTCCGCACCTGCTATATCGCCGAGGGCGTCACGACCTACTACGGCGAGTACCTGCTGGCCCGCTGCCAGGTGCGCACGCCGGCGCAGTATTTCCAGGAGCTGAACGCCGTGCTGCGCAAGCACTTCGATGACGCCGGCGGCCACAACCTCTCGCTGGCCGACGCCAGCATGGACCTCTGGCTCGACGGCTACAAGCCCGGCGTGCCCGACCGCAAAGTATCCGTGTACCACAAAGGCGCCCTGGCCGCCCTGTTGCTCGATTTGACCCTGCGCCAGCTCTCGGGCCACGCCCGCAGCCTCGACGATGTGATGCGCCGGCTATATGAAGAGTTCGGCAAAACCGGCGTCGGCTACACCGAAGACGACTACCAGCGCCTCGTGAACGAGGTAGCCGGCCGCAACATGCAGCGCTACTTCGACCAGTTCATTACTGGTACCGTTTCTCTGCTGGAACCCCTGCAGAACGCCCTGCGCAAGGTGGGCTGCCAGCTCATCGTGAGCGAAAATCCCTCGGCCTCCGAGGGCGTGTTCGGCTTCCGCACGGTGCTGAAAAACGAGCGCACCGAGGTCAGCTACATCTGGCCCAACTCGCCGGCCGCCGCCGTGCTGACTGTGGACGACGAAGTCGTGGCCGTCAACGGCCGCCGCGTCGACATGAACCTGCAGAGCCTGCTCTCGGCCGGCGCCGAAACCTACGAGGTGAGCGTGTTTCGCCAGAACCGGCTGCTCACCGTGACGCTGGCCGCGCAGGCGGGCGAATCCTTCGGGCAGAAGTACGAAATCGACCAGCTGCCCGAAGCCGACGCGGCGCAGCGCACCGGCTACAAGGCCTGGCTGGGCTGGGAGTTTTAGAGAAGCCGGCGCGCCGACTTTGGCTTCACAAACTTTACAAGGCCCTGCTGGCTGCTCCGGCAGGACCTCTTGGTGCCAGCAGGGCCGGCCCCGCGCAACGTAGTCGGATATTCATATTTTTTCCCGTTAATTCGGCTCGCCAATCCGGCCGTTCCCTCGCCGCTATTTATGAATGTTGACCGTGCCGAAGCGTTTATTGTGGCCGAGCTGCGCGAGCGGCTCTCGCCCACGCTCTACTACCACGGCCTGCACCACACCCTTGACGTAACCGAGCAGGCCCTGGCCCTGGCCGCGGCCGAAGGCATCCAAGACGCCGACAGCTTGGCTATTCTGCGCACGGCGGCCCTGTTTCACGATGCCGGCTTTCTGACTACCTACCAGGGCCACGAGCTGGCCGGCTGCGAGTTGGCCCGGCAGCGTCTGCCGGCGTTCGGCTATTCGGCCGCCGAGGTAGAGCAAATATGCGCGTGCATCATGGCCACCCGCATTCCGCAAACCGCCCTCACGCACCTGGCCGAAATTCTCTGCGACGCCGACCTCGACTACCTGGGCCGCACCGACTTCTACCAGATTTCGGCCTCCCTACTGGCTGAGCTCGAAGCCCGCGACATCCTGCGCGGGCAGCGCGCCTGGGACGAGGTGCAGGTCAAGTTCATCGGTGCCCACCGCTACCTCACCGCCACCAACCGCGCCCGCCGCGAGCCCGGCAAGCAGGCCCGCCTGGCCGAAATCCGCGCCGGGCTGCAGGAGTAGCTTGGACGCTGCGAGTCCGCGCCGGCACGACACCCCCTGCTGGCTACGCACGGACTCGCTGCGTCCGCGCTACCTCCTGCCATCATCCTTTGCACCCTTCTTTTTGCTCCATGACCAACACCGACCCGCTTGACCCCAACGCCCGCATTGCCATTATCGGCGGCGGCATTTCCGGCCTCGTGGCCGCCAAAACCCTGGCCGAGTTGGGCTACCACAACTCCTACGTGTTTGAGCTGGAGCCGCAGCTGGGCGGCAACTCGCGCACCATGCCCGTGGTGCTGGGCGAGGAGCTGCGCTGGGCCGACATGGGCGTGAACGACTACAACACCAAGACCTACTGAACGCCGTGAAGGGCGACAAATCGATGGCCGACGTGAAGTTCTTTGCCCGCTCGGAGTGGAAGGGCGGCACGAAGTCGGAAATTACCATCGACAAGGTGCACTCCAACGGCAACAACCTCAGCGGCCCGGAGCGCAGCTTCAAAATCATGGTCGATGAGCCCGGCTACCTCGGCGGCGACGACTCGGCGCCCAATACCATGGAGC
>CAXUEM010000087.1:9941-10494 GCA_964249885.1 uncultured Hymenobacter sp.
CGGCTATACGCTTCTGGTCGTCACCAGCGCGCACGCCACCAACGCCGCCCTGTTCGGCACCGAGCTGGAAAAGCTGGAAGTCGAAGTCACCCTCGACATCGACGTGCACGGCGTGCTCGGCCTCAACAAGGAAACGGCCAACGGCGCCGGCGCCCTGCACTACAAAGTCACCCTCAAGGGCAAAGACGGCACCGACCCAGCCGCCATTCAGCGCACCAAGGAAACCATCGACCGCAAGTCGCCGGTGCGTGGCACCCTGGAGCTGCCCCTGAAAGTCACCACCGATGTGGTGGTGGAGCGCTAGGCATAGCTTCGCTTTTTCAAAAGCACGTCCTGCTGAACGCAGGGAAGCATCTCGCTTGTAGCAGTAATCAATTGCAAACGACAATTGAGTTACTTCCCCGAGCGAGCTGCTTCCCTGCGCTCAGCAGGACGTTCTCTAAGTTATAATTCAGCCCTAAACAGCCATTACATGACCCGCGCCGGCACCGGCTTCAGCCAACGCACCGACTCGTACCAGTCCGGCACGGAGGCCGCCGCCGCCGCGCTGAGC
>CAXUEM010000088.1:0-6399 GCA_964249885.1 uncultured Hymenobacter sp.
ACATCGTAGAGAGCAGCAGGGGCAGCGGGCGCGGAAACGGCAGCAGACATGCCGCAAAGGTAGCGGGGCAGAAGGGCCGGCGGGCCGGCCGCACTGCTCAGCTAATTATTTAACCGCTGCGGACAAGTTTCCGTCGAAAACTTGTTAAAGCTCAGCCCAAAAGGCAGTAGCTTTCGTACCTTGTTTCTTGTCTTTCCTCTTACCGCGTTATGCCCTTGTTTGCCGAACTCGACCAGCTTAAGGCTGAACTCGATGCCTTGCCCAGCTTGCCCGCCGAGCAGGAGGCGCGCCTGCTGCAGAAATGCTGGTTGGAATGGAATTACCACTCCAACGCGCTGGAAGGCAACTCGCTGACTTTGGCTGAAACCCGGCGCCTGCTGCGCCAGGACCTGACCGCCGCCGGCAAGCCCCTGCGCGACCACCTGCGCATCCGCCACCACGACGAAGCCGTGCGCCGCCTCGAAGAGGCCGTGCGCGACCACCGCCCGCTCTCCGAAACCCTGGTGCAGGAGCTGAGCCAGCTGCTGCGCGGCACGCCCGTGCTGGCCTCCTCGCACCACTACCAGCGCGCCGCCGTGCCGCGCCGCGCCGCCGCCGCCGTGCTGGCCGAAGTCGAAGAGCTGTTCGGGCTGATGCCGGCCGACGAGGGCCCCGCCACCCTGGCCGACCTTATCAACTGGTACCAGCAGGAGCTCGCGCAGCCCACCCAGCATCCGGTGGCCCTGGCCGTAAGCCTGCACTACCGCTTCCTGCGCCTGCACTCGCTCGACGAGGCCGACTATTACCACGGGCCGCTGGCCCGGCTGCTGCTCAACTTTGGGCTGCTGGGCCACGGCTACCCGATTACGGTGGTCCGGGCCACCGACCGCAACCACTACCTGGCGGCCCTGGCCGTGGCCGACTCGGGCAACCCGGAGCCCCTACTGCGCTTTCTCACCGACAACGTGGAAGCCGCCATGCGCGACCGCCTGCACGCGGCCCACGCCGAGCCCCCGCACGAAAGCGCCTACCTCGACCACAAGCTGGCCGACTTAAAAAAGCTGGTGCTGAGCCGCGAAGACGCCATCGTACTCATCTGGAACCTCGAAACCCAGGCCAAGCTCTACTACCACCTGCTGGAGGAGTGGCTGAAAAACCTGCAGCGGCAGACGGCCCGCTTCGACGACCTGTTCGTGGACAAGAATTTTCTGCTGGGCTACTACGAGGTGACCGAGGGCGCGCCCGTCATCCAGACCGCGCCGGCCCTGCCCCCCCTGCTGGAGTCGGCCTCGTTCGTGTTCAACCACACCAATGAGCTGTTCAGCCAGCTCAGCTTCGGCATCAGCTGGCAGGCCTTCCGCCTGCGCGGGCACACCCTGAACCTGAACCTGCTGCTGAGCTTCCACTTCGACAACTACGGCTTTCAGGTGCGCTACCAGATAAATGAGCTGGACGAGGAAGAATTTTACGTCGAAACCGCCACCTCGGCCACGACCATCTACGACACGACCTACCGCGACAAGTACGACCACGACCACGTGGCCCACCTCAACCACGAGCTGGCCAGCAAGCTCTACCAGTACCTGAAAGACCACCTGCCGGCCCTGGCCGGGTAAGCAGCGCACTGCTGGCCCCCGCCGTACCTTTGCCGGGCTTCGCATCTTCCGGCTTATGGCAGTAAAAAACGCAGATAACAAGGTGACACAGCTGGCCCTGCTGGGTGCCACCGGCTCCATCGGCACGCAGACGCTGGACGTGCTGCGCCAGCAGCCGGGCCGCTTCCGGGTGACGGTGCTCACGGCGCAGCGCAACGCGGAGCTGCTGCTGGCCCAGGCCCGGGAGTTTCGGCCGGCAGCCGTGGTCATCGGCGACGAAGCGCAGTACGGGTTTTTGAGAAAAGCCCTGGCCGGCCAGCCCGAAACCCAGGTGCTGGCCGGCGCCGCCGCCCTCGCCGAAGTCGTGACCCGGCCCGACGTGGACGTGGTGCTCACGGCCCTGGTGGGCTATGCCGGCCTGCTGCCCACGGTGGCCGCCATTCGGGCGGGCAAGGACATTGCCCTGGCTAATAAAGAAACGCTGGTGGTGGCGGGCGAGCTGATAACCGGCCTGGTGAAACAGCACGGCGTGCGCCTGCTGCCCGTTGATTCCGAGCACTCGGCCATCTTCCAGTGCCTGATGGGCGAAGAGCAGAACCCCATTGAGAAAATCATTCTCACGGCCTCGGGCGGGCCGTTTCGGGGGCGCGACCGGGCGGCGCTGGCCTCCGTGACCAAAGCCCAGGCCCTCAAGCACCCCAACTGGGACATGGGCGCCAAAATCACCATCGACTCGGCCTCGCTCATGAACAAAGGCCTGGAGGTGATTGAAGCCAAGTGGCTGTTTGGCCTGCGCGACGAGCAGATTGAGGTCGTGGTGCACCCGCAGAGCATTGTGCACTCGCTGGTGCAGTTCGAGGACGGCTCCCTGAAAGCGCAGCTGGGTTTGCCCGACATGAAATTGCCCATTCAGTACGCGCTGGGCTTTCCCCGGCGGCTGCGGAATGATTTCCCGCGCTTTTCGTTTCTCGACTACCCGACGCTGACCTTCGAGGCGCCCGACACGGGCACGTTTCGCAACCTGCCGCTGGCCTTTGCGGCCATGCGCCGCGGCGGCAACGCACCCTGCATTCTCAACGCCGCCAACGAAGTAGCGGTGGCCGCTTTCCTGCGCGAGCAGGTCAGCTTCCTGGGCATGGCCGACGTGGTAGAAAGCTGCCTGGAACGGGTGTCGTACCTTGCCGGGCCGTTGCTGGAAGACTACATTGCCACCGATGCCGAGACGCGGCGCGTGGCGGCTTCCCTGCTGTGATGAGGTAATGAAGCAATGGGGTGATGAAGGGCATTGCCGTCATTAGCGCCATATCTCCTGACTCACTCTCCAGCTGGCATCCCGGCCTCCTCATTACCTTATTACTTTATCACCTCATTACCGCTTTGGATATTCTCACCATGATAGGCCAGTTTCTGCTGGCGCTTTCGCTGCTCATCGGCTTGCATGAGTTCGGGCATTTTGCCTTCGCCAAGCTGTTCAAGATTCGGGTTGACAAGTTTTACATCTTCTTCGACTTCCTGTTTCCGCTGCCTCACGTCGCCAATTTCGCCCTTTTCAAAAAGAAGGTCGGCGAGACGGAGTACGGCCTGGGCTGGTTTCCGCTGGGCGGCTACGTGCAGATTCACGGCATGGTGGACGAAACCCAGGACGCGGCCGCGCTGGCCAGCGAGCCCCAGCCCGACGAGTTCCGCTCGAAGCCGGCCTGGCAGCGTTTGCTGGTGATGCTGGGCGGCATTATCATGAACGTCATCACGGGCATCGTCATCTTCTCGGCCCTGACGGCCTACTACGGCCAGACCTACCTGCCCGCCTCGGAGGCGCGCTACGGCGTGCTGCCCAACGGCCTGGGCCGCCAAATCGGCTTCCAGACCGGCGACAAAATCGTGAAAATCAACGGCCGGCCGTTCACCGAGTTCGACGAGGTGTACAAGCCCGACGTGCTGCTGGGTTCCAACACCTACTACACCGTGGAGCGCGGCGGCCAGCTCGTGGATGTGAATGTGCCCAAAAACTTCATGGACCGGCTCGCCACCCAAAGCGACAGCCTGTTCGTGATGCCGCGCCAGCCCTTTAGCATCGAGGAAGTGGTATCGGGCCAGCCCGCCGCCGCCGCCGGCATGAAGGCCGGCGACCGGCTCACCAGCATCAGCGGGCAGCCGGTGCAGTTCTTCGATGAGCTGACCGGCACGCTGGCCCGCTACAAGAACAAGGCTGTGTCCGTGACGGTAGAGCGCGCCGGCCAGACCGTGCCGCTGACGGTGAAAGTGGACGCCAACGGCAAAATCGGGGTGCGGCCTAAGTTTGAAATGAACTTCGGCACCCGCACCTACAGCCTGGCGCAGGCCGTGCCCGAGGGCACCAAACAGGCGTTTGGCGTCATCAGCGGCCAGATAAAGGCATTTGCCAAGATTGGCCGCGGCGAGGCTTCGCTGGGCGCCAGCCTGGGCGGCCCAGTGGAAATTGCCCAGCAGTTCGGCACCCGCTGGGACTGGTCGCACTTCTGGACCCTGACCGGCATGCTGAGCATGGTGCTGGCCTTCATGAACCTGCTGCCCATTCCGGCGCTGGACGGCGGCCACGTGGTGTTTTTGCTTTACGAAATCATTGCCCGCCGCAAGCCCTCGGACCGGTTTATGGAAGGTGCCCAGCGCGTGGGCACGATGATGATTCTGGCCCTGATGGCTTACGTCATCATTCTCAAGCCAATCCTGAAGCTTATTTCATAAGACAAATTTCGGCTCAGAGTACCAGCACGTCATGCCGCGACTCCGTTCGGCATGACGTGCTGCTTTATTTTTAGCCGGTTTAACTATTCTATTATGCGCCGCGCCGCCTTTGCTGCCCTGCTTCTATTACTGCTTACCCCCCTGCTGGCTCTGGCCCACGCCTACCACGCCAGCATCGCCGAGCTGCGCTACAACCCGGCCAAGCGCCAGGTGGAAATTTCTATCAAGGTCTTTATCGACGACCTGGAAAAGGCCCTCTCGCAGGACCAGCTCACCGCTGTGCACCTCGATGAGCCGCGCGCGCAGGCGCTGGCCGCCGCGTATCTGCAGCGCAGCCTGCGCGTGGGCACCAAGCCGGGCGAGGCGCTGCCGCTGCAGTTCGTGGGCATGCAGGCCGAGCAAGATGCCTACTGGCTGCACGCCCGCGTGAGCCTGCCAGCCGGCCGCCCGCTCACGGGCCTACGCCTGCGCCACACCCTACTGCTGGACTTGTTTCCCGACCAGATGAATATCGTGAATCTGGAAGCCGGCGGCAAAAAGCAGAGCGCCCTGTTCCGGGCCGGCCACGAGGAGCAGGAAGTGAAGTGGTAGTTGCTCTAAACTAATTACCAGCTTGAGCCTGCGCAACGCGCGAATTAACAGTTATATAAAGTCTAATGCGCCGCTGCCTCGCGCAGAAACGCCAGCAGGGGGTGCAGCGCCCGCAGGGCTTCCAGCACGTAGCCGCGCAGGTCGGCCAGGGCCAGCGCTTCCGCATCAGGCAGGGTGTGCGTGGCAATAAAGCTCTTGACTTTCAGCAGCTCGGCTTCCGGGTGCGCGGCTTCGTAGCCGGCCGGGATGCGCTTGAGCCGCTCCCCGCTCAGCCCCACTGGGTAGAACCGGGCAAACTCCGGCGCGGCGAGTAGCTCGTGCAGAGCGGGCACATTATAGTCAATCTCTTGGCGGATGCTGCCGAGCTGGGCCTTGTCGGGCGCGAAGAGGCCGCCGCCAATGAGCGTCTGATTACTAGGTCCCAGCTGCACGTAGTAGCCGGGCTGCTCCTGGCCGGGCGTGCGGGCCGCGGGCGCGAAAAAGGCGCTGAAGTGCGTTTTGTAGGGGTCCTTGTTTTTGGAAAAGCGTACGTCGCGGTAGATGCGGAACAGGCATTTGCGCGGCAGCAGGCCGGCCAGCAGGGGGTCGGTGCGGGTCAGCTCGGTTAGCCAGAACGTCACCTCGGCCTCGAAGTCAGTCCGGAGCTGGTTGTAGGTGGCTTTGTGAGCCAGAAACCAGTCGCGCTCATTGTGTTGGGCCAGCTCGCGCAGGAAGTCAAACAGGGTGGGAAGGTGCATGGGTCAGGCAAGTCAGGACGAAGCGCGGCCGCAGCCAGCCGGCGGCAGGAGGCGCTAAAAACAAAGCCCGCGCAAAATACGGCGGGCAGTGTGGGCGTTGAGCGGCTTTCTGCCAAACTCCTATGCTCCGAAATATGAATATGGGCCGCCGCTGGCACGCAGGCTGGTGCCTACTGCCCTGCTGGCTGCTGGCTTTAGCCGGCTGCGCCCAGCCGGCCCACCCGACGCTCTGGACGGAGCAGCTGCAGTTTCCGCGGGTGCGGGCCGCCTACGCCGCCTACGATTACAAGCGGGTCGTCGCGCTCCTGTCGCATCGACCGGCTCAACCCGCAAAGTCAGTTCTACCTCTCGCTGGGCCTGGACTACCCCACCGCCACCGACCGCGCCCGCAGCCTGGCCGCGGGCTGCCCCGACCCCGGCGGCGACATTTTCATTCACGGCGGCGCGGCCACCATTGGCTGCCTGCCCATCACCGACGCGGGCATCGCGGAGGTGTACCTGCTGGCCGTGGCGGCCCGCGCCAGCGGGCAAGCGCAAATTGCGGTGCATATTTTTCCGTTTGAGCTCACGGCCGCGGAGCTGAGCCGGCGCGGGCCCGGCAGCACCCACCGGGGCTACTGGCTCGGGCTGGTGCCGGCGTATGCGGAGTTTGCAGGCCGCCATAAGCTTCCGGCCGATTCCGGGGCGGTGGCGCGCCGCTGAGCCGCCCAAACGGCGCGCACGGGCGCGCAGCTTACTGCCCGCTACCCCCTGCTGGCCCACGCGCCGGCTCGCAG
>CAXUEM010000088.1:6409-9154 GCA_964249885.1 uncultured Hymenobacter sp.
CGCGCTACCTTGCGCCGGCGGCGGGCGGCGCAGCAGTTTGGCCTGTTTTTTCGTTGAAGCAGCTCCGGCTTCTTTCTGCTTTTCCTTCATGAAAAATCTGCTTTTCCTTTTCGGGGTGGCTGCTACCCTGCTGGCCGCGCCGGCGCAGGCCCAGCGCCCCACCGACTTGTGGTACTTCGGCCAGCAGGCCGGCCTGACGTTCGGGCCCAGCGGCACGACGCCTACGCCGCTCAACAACAGCAAGATGAGCACCTTCGAGGGCTCAGCGGTGGCCAGCACGGCCAAGGGCGAACTGCTGTTTTACACCAACGGCGAGGTGGTCTGGAACCGCCTGCACCGCCCCATGCCCAACGGCACCAAGCTCATGGGCAGCGGCAGCAGCACGCAGTCGGCGCTGGTGGTGCCCGACCCGGGCTCGGGCAACATTTTCTACGTGTTAACGGTGGCGCCCCAGGGCACGGCCCACGGCCTGCGCTACTCCATCGTGGACATGACCCGCGACGAGGGCCTCGGCGACCTGCCCCGCGTGAACCTGCTGCTGATTCAGCCGGTGGCCGAAAAGTTGGCCGCCGTGCGCCACGCCAACGGCCGCGACGTGTGGGTGGTGGCCCACCGCTGGAACTCCAAGGTGTTCGTGTCCTACCTCGTCACGGCCGAGGGCGTGCAGGCCGCCAAGCCCGTGATGAGCAGCGTGGGCAGCCTCAACAACGGGCCGGGCCGCAACGCCATCGGGGCCCTGCAGTTTTCGCCCGACGGCAGCAAAGTAGCCGCTGCGCTCTGGCGCGAAACCAATAAGTTTGAGGTCTATGACTTCGACCGCAAAACCGGCATGGTCAGCAACGCCCGCTCCTTCGGCCCCTACCCTGAAGCCTACGGCGTGGCGTTTTCGCCCAACGGCCAGCTGCTCTACGGCACCTGCAACGGCGAGGGCGGCGGCAACAGCCAGCTCTGGCAGTTCGATTTAAGAACCAAGGACGGCAGCCCCACGCTGGTGGGCAAGTCGGCCAACCGCAAAATCGGCTCCTTGCAGCGCGGCCCCGACGGCCGCATCTACGTGGCCCGCGAAGACAACCCCGCGCTGGGCGTCGTGCAAAAACCCAATGAGGTCGGCAAGGCCTGCACCTACGTGGACGAAGGCCTCAAGCTCGGCGGCCGGCGCAGCAAGCTGGGTTTGCCGAATTTTGTGGTGAACCCGTGAGGAAGCAGCGCGCCGTTAGTCCTTACCAAACCGAAACCGCAGGAAACCGGCGGCCAGTGAGGCATAGGGCGATTTTTCGCTGAAGTAGCCGCTCACGTCGCGGGTGCTGATACCGGCCTCGTACACGGGGGTAAGAAAGCTCACGCCCAGCGGCAGGCTCAGGCCGTAGCCGGCCCCGCCGCTCAGGCCCGAGCTCAGCCGCAGCCAGCGCACGGGCTTGAAATCCAGGCCCGCCCCCACGAAGGGCGAGGTGAGGTTGCCGGCCACGGTGTTGAGCGGCGCGGTCACATCCAGGCCCACTTCGAAGGCCTCACTCACCTGCAGGCCGGCGCCCAGACGCAGCTTGGCCGGCAGTGGGGCTTGGCGCGACAGGCCCGGCTGGTACTCGAACAGGCCACCGTCTTTGTTCGCAAACAGCTCGCGCAGCTGGTCGTACATGTTGTAGTCGCTCAGGCCTTCGGAGGAAATGCGCTGCAGGCGCTGGTCGGAGGCCGTGAGCAGGTTGCCGTCCCATTGCATCCGGCCCATATCCGTGACCGAGACGCCCAGGCGCACGAAGCGGCCGACTTCGGCGGCTACGCCCACGTCGAAGCCGTGGCCCCGGCCCACGGGCTGGAAGTTGCCGCCATTGCGGTGGTTGAAGCTGCCGCTTTGCACGGCCGCGCCGTAATCAATGTCGAACACTGGCGCCAGGGCCGAGTAGCCCCGAAACTCGCCGGCGCGCACCCGCACATCGGCAATGCCCAGGCCCTGAATGTAGCGGTAGCCGGCGCCCACCGATAGATTAAATGCCTCCAGGTCAATGATGCGGTTGCCGTAGGCGATGTTGAACTCGCTCGTCCAGGTCAGCTGCACGGCCGTGCCGTCGAGCACCTCCGAGAGCAGCGGCGGCGGGGTGTTGCCGCCCAGGTACTGCCCCGTGCTGGCGTCATAATATTGCCGGACAATGGCCGCGTTGCGCCCGTTGATGACGATGTCGGCCGCGTCCTGGTTCAGCGACAAGTGGCTGACGACGCGCTGCCGGTTGCTGACGGCAAAGCCGCCGAATCCCAGCGGCAACTGCACCGATAATGCCAGCGGTACCAGGTCAGCGTTGAAGTTCAGGGCGTTGTCATCGGCGAAGGCACCGAGCAGCTCGACTTTGGCCGCCGGCGTGAGCGGCTCGGCGTCACTGTTCACAATTTTTAGAAACAGCGAGCGGCTTAAGGAGCGCGAGGCGGCGCCCAGGCCGGCCTCACCCACCGAGAAAGCCACCCGCGACTCGCCGCGCCGGCCCAGGTTGGCCGGGTTCACGCCCAGGGCCTGGTAGCCCAAAGCAAAGGTGTTGACCACCCCACCGCGGCCGGTAGCCGTGAAGTTGCTTAAATCGTTCTGCGCCGTGGCAGCCAGGGGCAAACCCAGCAGGGCAGTAAGCAGCAGGCGGGGGCAGGTTTTCATAAGCCAGGGTTGTAAAAACGAGGGCCGGGCCGGACGTAGGCGGGCGAAACAAAAGTAGCCACCATCAAGCGGTCCGGTCGGACGGCCACACGGCGGCCGAGGTCCGGACG
>CAXUEM010000088.1:9164-10354 GCA_964249885.1 uncultured Hymenobacter sp.
GGCTGGGGGGCCGGCCAGCCGGGGGGGCCAGCAGGAGCACCCCCAACGACGCGGAGGACCGCCGGGGGGGCGGCCTGTGGCCGTCGGACCCGGCCAGCAGAGTACTTTTGGCTGTACGCAACCCAGAACGGCCCACGTCACGGTCTCTACTCGCCTCCTACTCCCGTGCCCACCCGTTTTCCCGCCGACTATTACGCTCAGGGCCTGCTGGCCGGCAGCCGCGTGGCCCTGAGCCGGGCCATCACCCTGGCCGAAAGCACCCTGGCCACCGACCAGGCCCTGGCCCAGCAGGTGCTGGGCCAGGTGCTGCCCGCCACCGGCGGAGCGCTGCGCATCGGCATCACGGGGGTGCCGGGCGTGGGCAAAAGCACGTTTATTGAGGCGCTGGGACTGTACCTGGTCGAGACGCTGGGCAAGCGCCTGGCCGTGCTGGCCGTGGACCCCAGCTCGCAGCGCGGCGGCGGCAGCATCTTGGGCGACAAAACCCGCATGCCCCGGCTGGCCGCCCACGAGCGGGCCTTCATCCGGCCCTCGCCGGCCGGGGGCAGCCTGGGCGGCGTGGCCCGCGCCACCCGCGAGGCCCTGCTCTTGTGCGAGGCCGCCGGGCACGACGTCATTTTTGTGGAGACCGTGGGCGTGGGCCAGAGCGAAACCACGGTGCACGGCATGGTCGATTTTTTCCTTTTGCTCCTGCTGGCCGGCGCCGGCGACGAGCTGCAGGGCCTCAAGCGCGGCATCATGGAAATGGCCGACGCGCTGTGCATCACCAAGGCCGACCAGGGCAACGAGCAGGCCGCCCGCCGTGCCCGCACCGAATACCTGAACGCGCTGCACCTGTTTCCGCCCGCGCCCTCAAGCCAGCCCGTGCCGGTGCTGCTGACCTCGGCCGTGGCCGGCACCGGCCTGGCCGAAGTGTGGGCCGCCGCCGAAAGCTACGCGGCCGCCACCCGCGCCAACGGCTACTTCGGGCAACGGCGCGGGCAGCAGCAGCAGCAGTGGCTGCACCAGAGCATCCGGCAGGCGCTGGAGGCGCGGTTTTATGAGTCGGCGGCGGTTCGGGCGGCCCTACCGGCGCTGGAGGCGCAGGTGGCGGCGGCCGAAATCACGCCCGCCGCGGCGGCGGCGCGACTGCTGGATTTGTAAGCTTATTCCACCACCAGCAGCCGGCTGCTTTGCCGCACCCCCTGCTG
>CAXUEM010000089.1:0-2064 GCA_964249885.1 uncultured Hymenobacter sp.
TCAACAAGCACCTGAGGTATTAAGCACTAACCACTGACCGTTAATTACTAAGCGTTTAGTGGTCGTCTTCGTAGCTGCCGCCGCGGCTGCTGCGGCCGGAGCGGCTGCTGTAGCCGTCGTCTTCGTCCTCGTCGTCGCCGAGGTCATCGTCGTCGTCGAGCGAGGCGAAGCCGCTGCCGTCGGGGTCTTCGGCGGCTTCGGCGGTGGCGTATTCTTCCTCGGTCATGCTGGCCAGGTCCAGGGCCTCGTCGTGGCTGGAGCCGGTGTCGCGCCACATCAGGTAGTCGGCGTACTTGGCCGAGAGGCGGTCTTCGGGGTTGCCGCTGGCCTTGGCGCCGCCCTTGGCGGCGTAGGAGTCCAGGCTGTCGTCGTCATCGAGCAGGTCGTCGTCCAGGTCGTCGTATTGTTTCATGGCCGGAGCGGGCGAAAGTGGTGGAAGAGCAAAAACAAGTTCGGGGCGAAGATACGGGCCGGACGGATTCGGGGTTGGCCGCCGGCCGGGATTTTTGGGGCCCTGCTCCCCGGTTTTCTGCCCTTGCTGAACCGTAGGAGCACTTTAGGCAGCTGGCGCTGGGTGGCTGCCGCCCGGCTGGCTCCCGGCCCGCCGCCCCTGAAAATCAGTGACCAGCAGCTGCGCCTCGCAGAAGCTGTACTCGGCCGGCACGTTGGAGCTCACCAGCAGCGTGCGCCCGGCGCGGGTGGCCTGCAGGTGCTCCAGATACCAGGCCTGTCCGGCGGCGTCGAGGTTGGTAGTGGGCTCATCCAGCAGGAGCAGGGGCGCGTCGGCGTACAGGGCCACGGCCAGCTTGAGCCGCTGCTTCATACCCGAGGAAAAGGTGCGAATGAGCTGGTTGCGCGCCTTGGTCAGGTACATAATATCCAGCAGGGCCTCTGCCGTCAGGCCCGGCCGCAGGGGCTTGAAGCGGGTGTGAAAGCGCAGAAACTCGCTCAGCGTGAGGTCTTCCAGCAGCTCCAGGTAGGGCGCGCAGTAGGCCAGCTGCCGGGGCAGGTCTTCCACGGCCAGCGGGCGGCCCAGCAGGGAGTAGCGCAGGCTGCCGGCCGTAGGCAGCAGCTGGCCCGCCAGCGTGTTGAGCAGAGTGCTTTTGCCCGCGCCGTTAGGGCCCAGCAGGGCCGTAGCCGTGCCCGGCCGGAATGCGTGGCTCAGGTCGCGGAAAATCCACTCGCGGCCGTAGCGTTTGCCTAAACCGGTGGCTTCGATTAACAATTGGCAATGAACAATGAGCAATGAGCAATAAACTATGGGCAAAAGCTAACGAACGACATTGTTCATTGCTCAATGCTAATTGCTCATTGCAGGACTACTCCTCCTCGGCCTCGCTGCGGCTTTTTTTGCCGCCGGGGCTTTTGATAATGCCGCGGCTGGCCTCGCGCACAAAGGCCACGGCCAAATCCCGCTCGGCCGAGGGCTTGATGTCCTGCTCGATGCGCAGCAGGGCTTCCTGCGTGTTCGTGCCGCCCAGAAACAAGAGCCGGTACAGGTCGTGGATTTCATTCACCTGCTCTTCAGAAAAGCCGCGGCGGCGCAAACCCACCGAATTCACCCCAGCGTAGGTCAGCGGCTCGCGGGCGGCCTTCACGAACGGGGGTACGTCCTTGCGCACCAGGGAGCCGCCGCCCACGAAGGCGTGAGCGCCGATGTGCACAAACTGATGAATGGCCGAGGTGCCGCCCAGAATAGCCCAGTCATCGACCGTGACGTGGCCGGCAATCTGCACCGAGTTCGAGATAATGACGTGGTTACCAATCAGACAGTCGTGGGCCACGTGCACGTAGGCCTGCAGCAGGCAGTGCGCGCCCACCACCGTGCGGCCGCGGTCCACGGTGCCGCGGTTCACGGTCACGCACTCGCGCAGCACGGTGTAGTCGCCGATTTCGGCCGTGGTGGGTTCGCCGGCAAACTTTAAGTCCTGGGGCACGGCCCCGATTACGGCGCCCGGAAACACCTGGCAGTGGGCCCCGAGCCGGGTGCCGGCCATGATGGTGACGTTCGGCCCAATCCAGCTGCCTTCCCCAATCTCCACGTCGCCGGCGATGGTGGTGAAC
>CAXUEM010000089.1:2074-10292 GCA_964249885.1 uncultured Hymenobacter sp.
ACGTAGGCAAGCGGGGAAATCATTCTTCAGTTAAAAGTTAAGAGTTAAAAGTTAAGAGTTATGAGGTTTCATGGGAAAGAGCTAAGGTTGGATAATCGAAAATGGCCAACTCTTAACTCCTAACTCTTAACTTTTAACTGTCTTTCCGGACAATGGCGGCCGACATTTCCGCGTCCATCACCACTTTGCCGTTCACGAAAGCCTGGCCCTTCATCTTGGCGATGCCGCGCTTGATGGGGGATAACAGTGTGCAGTGGAAAATGATAGTGTCGCCGGGGCCGACTTTCTTGCGGAAGCGAGCGTTTTCAATGCCCAGAAAGTACGTCCAATAGTTTTCCGGGTCGGGCACGGTGTTCAAAACCAGGATGCCGCCGGTCTGGGCCATGGCCTCGACCTGCAGCACGCCGGGCATGACGGGGTTGCCGGGGAAGTGACCCTGGAAGAAGGGCTCGTTCATGGTCACATTCTTCACCGCCGTCACGTCCTTTTCGTCGAGATGAATAATTTTGTCAATCAGCAGGAACGGGTAGCGGTGGGGCAGCACGGCCATAATCTGGTTGATGTCCATGACCGGCGCGCGGTTGGGGTCGTAGCGCGGCACCGGCGAGGAATCCTGCTCCTGCATCTTGCGCTTGATGCGCTTGGCAAAGGCCACATTGGCGGCGTGGCCGGGGCGGGCCGCCAGAATCTGGCCTTTGAGCGGGCGGCCCACCAGGGCCAGGTCGCCCACTAGGTCTAGGAGCTTGTGGCGGGCGGGCTCGTTTTTGTGGCGCAGGTCCACATTATTCAGGATGCCTTCCTTTTTGACGGCCACCTTGGGCTTGCCCAGCATAGCGGCCAGCTCGCTCAGCTCGTCCTCGCTCACCACGCGGTCCACGACCACGATGGCGTTACTGAGGTCGCCGCCCCGGATGAGGTTGGACTTGTAGAGCGCCTCCAGCTCGTGCAGAAAGCAGAACGTGCGCGACGAGGCTATTTCCGCCCCGAACTGCCCGATATCGGTCAGCGTGGCGTGCTGGGAGCCCAGCACCGGCGAGTTGTAGTCCACCATCACCGTGAGACGGTAATCAGGCAGGGGCAGGGCCGCAATTTCCACGCCGCGGGCATTATCCACGAAGCGGATGCTTTCCGTGATTTCGTAGTAGTTACGCAGCGCGTTCTGCTCTTCCAGTCCTACGCTTTCCAGCGCCTTGATGAACTCGGCCGAGGAGCCGTCCATGATGGGCGGCTCGGGGCCAGAAAGCTGAATCAGGACGTTGTCGAGCTGCATGCCCACCAACGCGGCCAGCGTGTGCTCGACAGTGTTGACGCGAGCGCCATTCTGCTCGATGGTGGTGCCGCGCGAGAGGTCCACCACGTTGTCCACGTCGGCATCGACGATGGGCTGGCCGGGCAAATCAACCCGCTGAAACTTGTAGCCGTGGCCCACCGACGCGGGGCAGAAGGTCATAGTGGCTTCCACGCCCGTGTGCAGCCCGATGCCGCGCACGGTCACCGGCGCCTGTATGGTGTGTTGCTTGTCGTTCATTTAGTGAGCTGTTAGCCAGTAGCTGTTAGCTTCTAGCCTCAGAATACGTAGCCAAACGAAGCCAACAGCTAACGGCTATTAGCTAACGGCTAGGTTAAGGCTGCAAAGCTAGGGCTTTTCGGGCGCCGAAAGCCGGGCTTCTACCGCCCGCAGGCGCTGTTCCAGCTCGGGCAGCTGGCGGTAAATGATTTGCGCCTTCTGGTTTTGCTTGAAATCGAAGGCCGTGGAGCCTTGCAGCACCTGGCCTTCCCGGCGCACGGTTTTGCCCACGCCCGACTGCGCGCCGACGGTCGTTTTATTGGCCAGCGAGACGTGCCCGGCCAGCCCCACCTGCCCGGCCAGCACACAGTAGTCGCCCACTTTCGAGGAGCCCGCCAGGCCGGTTTGGGCGGCAATGACCGTGTGGCGGCCCACTTCCACGTTGTGAGCCAGCATCACAAGGTTGTCGATTTTGCTGCCCTCGCGCACGATGGTCGAGCCCATGGTGGCGCAGTCGATGGTGGCGTTGGCGCCGATGCTCACATTGTCTTCCAGCACCACGTTGCCGATTTGCGGGATGGGCCGGTAGGAGCCGTCGGGCTGGGGCGCAAACCCGAAGCCGTCGGCCCCGAGCACCGCGCCGCTGTGAATCACGCAGCTGCGGCCCACCACGGTGTCCGGGTAGAGCTTGGCGCCGGCGTATATAATAGTGTTGTCGCCGATGCGCGTACGGTCGCCGATGTAGGCGTGCGGAAAAATCAGCACGTTGCGCCCAATCACGCAGTTTTCGCCCACGTAGGAAAATGCGCCCCGGTAGCCGTCCTCGCCCAGCTCGGCGCTGCCGGCGGCATACGAGGGCTGCTCGACGCCGCGCTTGCCGGTGCGCGTGGTCTGCTGATAAAACTCCAGCAGCTGGCTGAAGCTCAGGTAAGGGTCCTCGACCCGAATCAGGGCCGCGCCCACCGGCTGGCGGGGCGCAAACGTCTGGCTCACAATCACGGCCGTGGCGCCCGTCGTGTACAGGTGCGGCTCGTATTTCAGATTGGCCAGAAACGAGAGCGCGCCGGCCTGGGCTTCCTCTATCTTGGCCAGCCGCCTTACCTGGGCCGTTGCGTCGCCCTCCACGGTGCCGCCGAGCACTTCGGCAATCTGCTGAACGGTAAATTCCATAGGCCGGCAAAGGTAGTTTTCGGGGCCGGATTGCAAGAGGCCAGCAGGGGGTAGGCCGGGGTTTTCAGCCGGCCAGCAGGGGGTATAGCGCGGTTTGGCCGCTGTGGGGCCGGCTTATTCATCCCGCAGCTCTTTCGGGTAGCAGATGTAGAATTTCTCGACCCGCTTGCTCAGGGCCTGGATGTTGGGCAGGTCCGAGGCCTCGGCGACGTTGACGATGTGGCCGGACTTGGTCAGCACGTCGATGGTTTCGCCCTTGGCCGCGTCGTAGGCGTTGTTGCTGAGCTTGCCGGCAATGCAGAGCTGAGCGGCTTCCTCAGCCGGCAGCTGAAATTTTTCGGCAATCAGCTCCTGAATGCCCAGCTGAAAATCCTCGTCGAAGGGCTTGGTGCTCAGCTCAATCTTGAGCAGGTGCCGGTTGAGCATGCTGCGCGAGAGGTAGCTTAAGACCACATCCTCGTGCGTGGCCCAGCACTTCACGGCCGACCAGATATCGAAGTCATCGAGCTGCACGAAGCGCTGCAGGATAGTTTCGTCTTTCTCGAAGTCGTGGATGGTAATCGGCTTGGCCAAAAAGAAGTGCAGCGCGTCATTGGCCGGCACGTGCTGGCCGGCGCGGGCCAGGTCGCGGGCCCGGCTCACGATGCGAATCACCATCTGCTCGGCGCTGGTTACGGCCTTGTGCAGATACACCTGCCAGTACATCAGGCGCCGGCTTACCAGGAAGCTCTCGATACTCAGAATGGCTTTTTCTTCCAGGGCCAGCCGCTCCGACACCGGGTCCACGGTCAGCATTTTGATGAGCCGGTCGCCGCCAATCTGCCCCTCCGTGACGCCGGTGTAGAAAGAGTCGCGATTGAGGTAGTCGAGCCGGTCCATGTCGAGTTGGGAGCTGACCAGCTGGTGAAAAAACGGCCGCTCGTACTCCCCCTGAAACATGCGCATGGCCAGCTCCAGCCGCCCGCCGAACTGCGCGTTCAGCCGCTGCATCAGAAACAGGGAAAGCTGCTCGTGCGGCACGTCCTGAAAAATGGCGGTTTCCAGCGCGTGAGACAGGGGCCCGTGGCCGATGTCGTGCAGCAGGATGGCCGCCAGGGCTGCCTCGCCCTCTTTGGCCGAAATCTTGACGCCCTTGTCCTTGAGCGTGCGTAGGGCCAGCGACATCAAATGCATGGCGCCCAGCGCGTGGTGAAACCGCGTGTGCAGCGCCCCGGGATATACAAAATCGGTGAGACCCAACTGCTTGATGCGCCGCAGGCGCTGAAAAAACGGGTGCTCAATCAGGTCGAACAGCAGCTCGGTCGGGATGGTGACGAAGCCATAAACCGGGTCGTTGAAAATCTTTTTCTTGTTCACAGCTCTAAGGTGCGTGGCCGCGGGTTTACCCCCTGCTGGCCGTTGCCGGCCAACCCCGCCGCCGCTTTTGCGGTAAAGCTACGGCCACATCTTTGTGGCCCGGGCACTAAGAGTCTTAGCTCTACCGTTACCCACTCTCACCTTCATCCTTCCCGCTTCTCCGGCACCCCCGGCCGGAGCCACCAACGCCTATGCAACGCTACACTATTCTTTGGGCCGACGACGAAATTGATTTGCTCAAACCGCACATTCTTTTCCTGAAGGAAAAAGGCTACGACGTAACGCCCGTTAATTCGGGTGCCGATGCCATCGAGCAGATTCAGGACCAGACGTTTGACCTGGTTTTTCTGGACGAAAATATGCCCGGCCTGACGGGCCTCGAAACTCTGGCCGAAATAAAATCGGCCCGTCCCACGGTGCCGGTGGTGATGATTACCAAGAGCGAGGAAGAGCACATCATGGAAGAAGCCATCGGCTCCAAGATTGCCGACTACCTCATCAAACCCGTGAACCCCAGTCAGTTGCTGCTCTCGGCCAAAAAGGTGCTCGATAACAAGCGCCTGGTGAGCGAGAAAACTAACTCCGGCTACCAGCGCGATTTTCGGCAATTAGGCATGCAATTATCTGACCGCCTCAGCCCGACTGAGTGGGCCGAGGTGTATAAGAAACTGGTGTACTGGGAGCTGGAAATCAACGAAACCGAAGGCAAAAGCATGGCCGAGGTTTTCAACATGCAAAAGGACGAGGCTAATACCTATTTCGGCCGGTTTATCACCGAGAATTACGAAGACTGGGTGAACAAGCGCGACAAGGACGCGCCACTCATGTCGCACGAGCTATTTCAGAAGCGTGTATTTCCGCTGCTCAAGGAAACCGGCGACACGCCCGTGTATTTCATGCTGATTGACAACCTGCGCTACGACCAGTGGAAAATTCTGGAACCCATTCTCACCGAGCTGTTTACGGTGGACAGCGAGGAAATGTACTACAGCATTCTGCCCACCACCACGGCTTTTGCGCGCAACGCTATTTTCGCCGGCATGATGCCCGGTGAAATCCAGAAAAAATACCCCAACCTGTGGGTCTGGGACGAGGACGAAGAAGGCAAAAACCTGCACGAGGCCGAGTTCATGGAAATTAATTTCCAGCGCGCCAACCAGAAATACAAGCACTCCTACCACAAGGTCACGAACCTGCAGGCGGGCAAGGATTTGCTGGGCAAAATGACGAATCTGCACAACAATTTCAAGTGCAATGTCATCGTCTATAATTTCGTGGATATGCTCTCGCACGCCCGCACCGATATGGCCATGATTCGGGAGCTGGCGGCCGACGAATCGGCCTACCGCAGCATCACCCGCTCCTGGTTTCTGCACTCGCCGCTGTATGAAATGATGCAGGTAATTGCCGAGAAAAAAGGCAAGCTTATTATCACTACCGACCACGGCACCATCCGTGTGAAGCGGCCTTATAAGATTGTGGGCGACCGAAATACGAACACTAACCTGCGCTACAAGCACGGCAAAAACCTGGGCTTCGATGACTCGCGCGACGTGTACGTAGTGCGCAAGCCGGAGAACATCTTCCTGCCCCGCGAAAATGTAAGCACGGCGTACGTATTTACGCTCGGCGACTATTTCTTCGCCTACCCGAACAACTATAATTACTACGTGAACTATTACAAGGACACGTTTCAGCACGGTGGTATTTCGCTCGAAGAAGTTATTATTCCCTACATCACGCTCACGCCGAAAGGGGCGTAGTCAATCAATTAAGCCAACTAAAAATGGCCGTCATTCCTGCAGGAATGACGGCCATTTTTAGTTGCTTCGGAGTGCGTCCAGCCTGAGTTTGGCGAAGGATTTTTCTTCAGGCTTCGCGGCTTTAGTAAGATTAGCTCTTACGCCGCAGGGTGAGGTAATCCAGGAAATACAGCACCTTGACGGATAGGGAATTATTGTGCGGGGTGTTGATGGTGCTGCCGAAATTATCGAAATACTGGGCCGTGGCTCTCTCGCCGTCCAGGGAGGCGAGGCTGGCATTTTTCCAGACGATGTTAACCTGCGAGCCGGGCGCAAACCACCACGAAAACACGGCGTCGAGGTTGAAGGCGTTGTAGGTGTTGTCGCGGTTGCGGCGGTAATCAACCAGCGACTCGGTGCCGCCGGGGGTTAGGAGAGCAAAGTCGGCGTAGCGCACGGCGCTCAGGTAGTGGCGCGTGCGCAGGGTGAACGCCATGCGGTTGGTGAAGGTGTAGGCCACTGACACGACGTTGGACACGGTGCTCACCTGCCGCCGACCCAGCAGGGGGTGGGCCCGCAGCGGCGCCACCAGCAGGGGCTGGTCGAGCGGCTCCCGGTCGCTCAGGCCACCGACGAAGCCAATCTGGTTGGCGTCGTAGCGGTAGTCGAGGCTGTAGCGAAACGTGAGGTGGTCGTTCACGCGGAAGCGCGGGTAGAAGCCACCCCGGTACTGCAGGCGGCGGGCGCGGGGCAGGCGCTCGTCGGTGGCGTAGAGCTGGCCGCCGGCGTTCATGCCCAGCGCAAACCGCTTGCGGGCGTCGGAGTTGAAAAAGCCGATGAAAAAGGCATTGGCGGGCACCCGCACGAAATACTCGCCCAGGACGGCCTTGCGCGGCTCGAAAAAGTCAACCCGCGCCGGGTCGATGCTGAAATCGAAGCCGGTTTGCAGAAAGCTTTTGGTGAAGACCGTGTTGGCGCCCAAATACAGGCTGGCGCTCTGGTAGCGCAGCGGCCGGTAGAGCAGCGAGTGCCGCACCTGCCCGAAAATGTTGAAGTTGTTGACCTTCCAGAAGGGCTTGAACTTGTGGTAGCTGGCGTAGAGCGACTGGGTGATGTTGTTGTTGCCGAACAGAATGCCCAGGTCGTTGGGGTTGTAGGTGTCCGACTCGATGCCGTGGTTCAGGCCCCAGTTGAAGGCGCCGCTGATTTTGCCCACGCCGACCCGGTACTTGTAGCCGTCCTGGTCGCGCACGGCCTGCTCCTGGCCGAACACCTCGCCCCGGCGGCGCGAATACACCAGGCTGCCGTCGATGGCGTAGTTGTTTTTCTTGTCGGCGAAGCGGAACAGGCCACCGGTGACGTTGGCGTCGTAGGTGCGGCCGGCGCGCGTCACGTTGGTGTTGATGAGCGAGGCAAAGGAGTTGTTTTTCAGGCTCTGGTCGAGCACCACGATGTTGTAATTGCTGAACGGCTGGGTCAGCACCGTGCGCTCCTGGCCGGTTTCGCCGTGGCGGAGGGTGGCGTACACGTCGTTGCTCAGGGCATTGAACACGCCCACGCCCAGGCCGCTTTTGGTGCGGCCCGAAATCTTGGTGGCGTTGAGCAGCGGCGTCTCGGCCGGGTTGCTTAAAATCCGCTCCTTGTCGGCGGTGCGCACCCGGCCGAACCCGATGGGCGTGGCGCCCACCCGCCGCGAGTAAAACAAATTGCCCTTGTTAAACAGCTCGGTGCCCTCAGTAAAGAACTGCCGGTTTTCATTGAACTGCACTTCGAAGGGCGAGAGGTTGAGCACCTGGTTGTCGCTCTGCACCTGCCCAAAATCCGGCACGAGCGTGGCATCGAGCGTAAAGCTCTCGTTGATGCCCCACTTCACGTCGGCCCCGCCGTTGAAGCTGGTCGTGGTGGGCCGGGTGCCCTCGGCGCTGAGCGGGTTGTGGTTCACGTAGGCCGACACGTAGGGCGTGAGCGAGAGGCGCAGCGGGGGCCTGACGCCCTCCACGCCCGTCAGCACGCCCCACTGGTTCACGAAGCCATTGACCTGGGGCCGGACCTCGTTCCAGTAGAAGCGCTGGTTTTCGCGCTGCCGCTGGCGGTAGAAGTTCACGCCCCACTGCTGCACGCTGGCCGTGCTGAAGCGAATGGCTGAATATGGGATGCGGATTTCGGCAATCCAATCGGTGCCGCGCAGCGTGACGCGGGAGTCCCACACGGCGTTCCAGTTGAAGTCTTCCCCCCCGGCGGGCGAATAGCGGGCGTCGGCCTGCACCCCGCTGCTCGTCACCACGAAGCTGTAGCCATTAAGCTGGTCAGCGTAGGTGTCGAAGAAAATGCCCAGCCGGTCGGAATTGCCGAAATGGTCGCGCTCGGTCAGCTCCCGCGGGATGGAGTCGGCGGCCACGTCGTGCATGATGGCGCCGATGTACAGGGCCGCGTCGTCGTAGAG
>CAXUEM010000090.1:0-10212 GCA_964249885.1 uncultured Hymenobacter sp.
CCGAATGCCCAAGATGAGCGACACCATGACCGAGGGCACCATTGCCAGCTGGCTTAAAAACGTGGGCGACCAAGTGAAAGCCGGTGACGTGCTGGCCGAAGTCGAAACCGACAAGGCCACTATGGAGCTGGAAAACTACGAAGATGGCACCCTGCTCTACACCGGCCCCAAAGCCGGTGAAGCCGTGGCCGTGGATGGCATCCTGGCCATCATCGGCGAAGAAGGTGCCGACATCCAGGCCCTGCTGAGCGGCCAGAGCGGCGGCCAGCAGGGGAGTAGCGCCCCCGCCGCAACCCCAGTCTCGGCAGCCTCGGCGGAAACGGCCGCGCCGGCTGCCGCCTCCACTGCGGCAGCCGAGCAACCCGGCCAAACCGAAACCAGCCAGCCGGCACTGTCCGGCGGTCGGCTGTTTGCCTCGCCCCTGGCCAAGAGCATGGCGAAGGAGAAAGGCATCAACCTGGGCGCCATCAAGGGGTCGGGCGAGAACGGCCGCATCGTGGCCCGCGACCTGGAAGGCGCGCAGCCGCAGGCTGCTACGGCCGCGCCTGCCGCTGCCCCGGCCACCGCCCCGGAGGTAACCAGCGAGTACATCAAAGCTGCCCTGCCCGAGCCGACGCCCGCGGCTGCCCCGGCAGCTAAGCCGGCCAGCGCCCCCCCGGCCGGCGCGGGCGAAACCTTCACCGACACGCCCGTCTCGCAGATGCGCAAGGTGATTGCCAAGCGCCTGGCCGAGAGCAAGTTTTCGGCCCCGCATTTCTATCTGACGATGGAAATCAACATGGATAAGGCCGTCGAGGCCCGCGGCCGCCTCAACGAGCTTTCACCCATCAAGCTCAGCTTCAACGACCTCGTGCTCAAGGCCTCGGCCGTGGCCCTGCGCCAGCATCCGACCATCAACTCGTCCTGGCTCGGCGACCGGATTCGGCTCAACCACGTCATCAACATCGGCGTGGCCGTGGCCGTGGAAGATGGCCTCCTGGTGCCCGTGATTCGCAACGCCGACCAGAAAGGCCTCTCGCAGATTGCCAACGAAGTGAAAGACTTGGCCGGCAAGGCCAAAACCAAAAAGCTGCAGCCCAGCGACTGGGAAGGCAATACCTTCACCATCAGCAACCTGGGCATGTTCGGCATTGATGAGTTCACGGCCATCATCAACCCGCCCGACGCCTGCATCCTGGCCGTGGGCGGCATCCGGCAGACGCCCATCGTGAAAGACAGCCAAATCGTGCCCGGCAACCTGATGAAGGTGACGCTGAGCTGCGACCACCGCGTGGTGGACGGCGCCTCCGGCGCGGCCTTCCTGCAGACGCTCAAGGGCCTGCTGGAAGACCCCATGCGCATGCTGATTTGATTTTTGGTTGCCAGTTTTTGGTTGTCAGTTGTTAGTCCGGTCCGGGCTTTCAACTGACTTCCTTTTTTCCTGACAACCAGCAACCGATGACCGACAACGATATGATAAAAATTCGCTCCACTACAGTCCTTGGCATCCGGCACAACGGCGAGGTGGCCGTGGGCGCCGACGGGCAGGCCACCATGGACAAGCACGTGGCCAAAAGCAACGTCCGCAAAATCCGCCGGCTCCAGGACGGCAAGGTCGTGACCGGCTTTGCTGGCTCTACGGCCGACGCCTTTCTGCTGCTCGACAAGTTCGACGAGAAGCTGGGCAACTACGGCGGGCAGCTGCGCCGCGCCGCCATTGAGCTAGCCAAGGAGTGGCGCAAAGACCAGTACCTACGCAAGCTCGAAGCCATGATGGTGGTGGCCGACAAAGACGAAATCCTCATCATTGCCGGCACCGGCGACGTGCTGGAGCCCGACTCCGACGTGGCCGCCATCGGCTCCGGGGCCATGTATGCGCAGGCCGCCGCGCTGGCCCTCAAGAAGCACGCTCCGCACCTGAGCGCCCGGCAGATGGTGGAAGACGCCCTGCACATTGCGGCCGACATCTGCATCTACACCAACCACAACCTGATGATAGAGCAGCCGGTATAGTGCGTTGTGCCTAGTGCTTGGGGCTTGGCTTCAAGTGCTTTCCACGACGCGCAGCTTCATTATTTTCTCTAGTTCGACGCCGGTTGCCCACGCACGGGGCACCAAGCACTAAGCACCAAAAAATGCACGTAACCAATTTCATCAAGCACCACTTCCGCCACTTCAACGCTGCTGCCCTGGTGGACGCGGCCGATGGCTATAACCAGCACCTGGCCGACGGCGGCAAGATGCTCATCTCGCTGGCCGGCGCCATGAGCACGGCCGAGCTGGGCATTCAGCTGGCCGAAATGATTCGGCAGGACAAGGTGCACATCATCTCCTGCACCGGCGCCAACCTCGAAGAGGACATCTTCAACCTCGTGGCCCACGACTTCTACGAGCGCATCCCCAACTACCGCGACCTGACGCCCGCCGACGAGCATGAGCTGCTCAAGCGCCACCTCAACCGCGTCACCGACACCTGCATTCCGGAGGAAGAAGCCATGCGCCGGCTGGAGCACGTGGTGCTCAAGTTCTGGGAGCGGGCCGACAAAGAAGGCAAGGCCTATTTCCCGCACGAGTTCTTCTACCAGATTCTGCTCTCGGGCGAGTTGGAGCAGTACTACCAGATTGACCCCAAGAACTCCTGGATGCTGGCCGCGGCCGAGAAAAACCTGCCCATCGTGTGCCCGGGCTGGGAAGACTCCACGCTGGGCAACATTTACACCGGCCACGTCATGTCGGGCGACATCCAGAACGTCCACACCATAAAAACCGGCATTCAGTACATGATGTACCTGGCCGACTGGTATACCGAAACGGCCACGCAGGAAAGCAAAATCGGCTTTTTCCAGATTGGCGGCGGCATTGCCGGCGACTTTCCCATCTGCGTGGTGCCCATGCTGCACCAGGATTTGCAGCGCTACGACGTGCCGTGGTGGGGTTATTTCTGCCAGATTTCCGACTCGACGACTTCCTACGGTTCCTACTCCGGCGCCGTGCCGAACGAGAAAATCACCTGGGGCAAGCTCGGCGAGCACACGCCCAAGTTCATCATCGAGAGCGACGCCACCATCGTGGCCCCGCTGGTTTTCGCCATCGTGCTGGGGCAGTAGTCTTCTGGACATAAACCACAAAAAAGCCCGCCGCTTCATCAGTGGCGGGCTTTTTTGTGGCAGCCAGATTGCCCAGCCTGCTGTCTGGCTTGCTTATGCCACTTCCGGCGCCTTGGCCGGCAACCGCTTGCCACTGGTTGCAAATTTTACCCTACCCCAGCACATGCTGAGCCAGCACTCGCTGTAAGTCATAGATATTGACTTGCTTGTTGAACTTGCGGGTGATGCTGGGCAGCACTTCGCTCGATACCCATATTTTCAACTCCGCGTCGAGGTCGAGATGGCCGGCGGTTTCAATGCCGAAGCGGGAAATGCTTTTGTAAGCCACCGACAGATAATCTATCTTCTTACCGGTCAGCCCCTGCTTATCGACTAGAATCAGACGCTTGTTGGTGAAAATAAATACGTCCCGCACCAGTTTGAAACCAATTTCAATGGTTTCTCCGGCGGCCAGCAGGATGCTGTATTCGGTGTTTAGCTCGGCAGGTTGAGCAACGCCGGCATTGCCCGTGAGGGCGGAGAAAAATCCCATGTGAGGGTCAGTTTGTTAAGAAGTGGAATACAGCTGCGTCGCAATAATAAACAGTTCGGTTTTAGCGGCTCTCGCTACGAGTCCGCCAATGTTATTCTAACTCTGTTCTTTGCCCCATGCCCACGCCCATCCCCAAGAAACTCCTGGCCCGGCAGCACGAAATCGTGGCCGACTACTACCGCGCCGTGGACCGCCACGTGGCCGACGTGGTGGCCGGCCGCGCCACCGAAATGCTCGAAATCCGCGATTTTGCCGCCCAGCTCTGCATTCATCCCACGCACCTGAGCAACACGCTCAAGCTGACTACCGGCCACCCGCCCTGCTACTACTTCGAGGCCCAGATTATGGCTGCCGCCCGGCAACTGCTGCTGGACCCGCGCCGCACCGTGGCCGACATTGCCGCCAACCTGACCTATGACCCCTCCAACTTTACCAAGTTCTTCAAGCACTTCCAGCAGGGCCTCACGCCCAAGCAGTACCGGGAGCAGCAGTGGGCCGCGCAGCGCCAGCGGGCCGAAATTTCGGAAGTTGTCACCATTTAAACTGTAGCTCTCACCATCCGGCCGGGGGCGGGCGCGCGGACCTTTGTGGTGTTCATTTACCAACTGAAAACGCAGATGTCCACAACTTCCAAAATTGCCCTCATCACCGGCGGCAGCCGGGGCCTGGGCCGCGATATGGCCCTTCGGCTGGCCGCGCACGGCACCGACGTGCTGCTCACCTACCACAGCAAGCAGGCCGAAGCCGAGGCCGTGGTGGACGAAATCCGAAGCCAGGGCCGCCGCGCCGCTGCCCTGCGCCTCGATGTGGGCGCGGCTGGCAGCTTCGACGCTTTTCTGGGCGAGGTGAGCGCCACGCTGCGCGACACCTTCCAGGCCGAGCAGTTTCACTTTCTGGTCAATAATGCCGGCACGGGCGTGTACGCGGCCTTCGCCGACACCGCCGAGACGCAGTTCGACGAGATGGTGAATGTGCACCTCAAGGGGCCGTTTTTCCTGACCCAAAAGGCGCTGCCCCTGCTGGCCGACGGCGGGCGCATCGTCAACGTTTCCTCGGGCCTGGCCCGCTTCACCATGCCCGGCTACGCCGCCTACGCCGCCATGAAGGGCACCATTGAGGTGCTGACCCGCTACCAGGCCAAGGAGCTGGGCGCCCGCGGCATTGCGGTGAACACCCTGGCGCCTGGCGCCATCGAAACCGACTTCGGCGGCGGCGCCGTGCGCGACAACCCCGACCTGAACGCCCACCTGGCCGCCGCCACCGCCCTGGGCCGCGTCGGTCGCCCCGACGACATCGGCGGCATCGTGGCCTTTTTGTGCTCGGACGAGGCCCGCTGGGTCAATGCCCAGCGCATCGAGGCTTCGGGCGGCGTGAATTTGTAAGTCGGGCCTTCCACCGCGAGCACGCAAAAGCCCTTTCCTGGTTCGGGAAAGGGCTTTTGGCGGTAGTCAAGCAGGGTGAAAGTCAGTTTAGCGGCGGGCGGAGGGCGTCGCCGCGGGTTTAGGGGCGCTGGTTTGCTGGCGCATCTGCTCCTGCATGGCTTTCGTGAATGTAGTCCAGTTCAGGGCGTAGGTGAGCACGACGATGACCAGGATGCAGGTCAGGTAGCCCATCATATAGGTCAGAAAGCCGCGCCAGAGGCGGCCCGCCCGGCTCAGGGTGGTGTGCGAGAGCAGGCTGCTGTAGGCCCAGGTAGAATAAGGCACGACCAAGCACATGAAAACAACGCTGGCCGTGCCTACCTGGACTGTCCCGCTGTAGTGATGCGTAATCGGCAGCCAGAGCAGGGCGAAGAAGTTGTTGATGGCCGTTAGAAAGGCCACGATGATGAGACACTCGGCGTAGTTGTAGCCGCCGCGCCGCAGGTGCCAGCGCGCGAACAGCGCCCAGACCGGTACCATCGCAATGTAGCACCAGGCCAGATACTTCATCATGAACGCCTGCGACACCTCCTGCAGCTCGTACACGGCCTCGGGCACGCCGGGGCCTTTGGGCGGCAGCATTTTAATATGGAGCAAGGACGATACCACCGCGTAGAAGCTGGTGACGACAAGCAGCAGCGACAGCGGCCGGAAATGGTCGACGCGTCGCCCGGCCAGCCAGGCCCGGATGGTGGGGCCGGGCCGCCGTATCATGCTTTTGAGCGTGAATAAGATGCCCTTGTCGACATGCCAGATGGAATGCGGGATGTCGTGCAGCATGTCGGCCATCGTGAGACGGTGCGTGTGGTGCGCATCCTGCCCGCAGCGTCCGCAGTAGCGGTCGGGCACGGGGTGGCCGCAGTTCAGGCAGGCGGCGTGGGCCGCAGAGGCGGCGCTAGCCGGCGCCTGCTCCGAGGCATCGGCCACCAAAACGGCAGGGAGGGGAGTGTTAACGTCCAGCAGAAGCATGATGCGAAGAAATAGGATTGAAGCACAAAAGCCTGCCCCCACAAGGTAGGAACAGGCTTTAGTATTTGCAAAAAGAATTATTGCTAAGCCGTTAGCCGCAGTGTTACAGCCCCCGCGCCAGCGGCCGGGCCGGGTTCCAGATGCCCCACGGAATCATGAGCAGTATCAAGACCAGCGCGATGGCAAACCAGGTGAACGCCTTCTTGTGCTTGAGCACGTCGTTGGTTTGCCGCTTCGAGAGGCTGCGGCCTACCTGCGCGAGCACCGCTGCCAGCAGCATCACGGCTATGTGCTCGACGCCGAAAAAGCGCTTCTGCGGGTCGGCCATGGCGCCGCCGGCCTGCAGGGCTTTGAGGCCCCAGGGGCTCACCCCAAAATACAGGCCCAGGCCCAGCAGCACCTGCAGGTGGATGGAGCCCACGAAGGCGGCCGCCATGCCGTTATCGGCGCCCAGATACGGGCGGCTGTTCTGCCAGCCGGTGAAGGCTTTGTAGAGGGCAATCAGACCAAAGATGCCAACCAACCAGCGCGACCAGGAATGCAGCGCGAGCAAAACAGAGTAGGAAGACATAAGCAGCAGACAGGTGAGAAAAAAATGAACGGGGCCGCCGAGGCCGCCGCCCACCGCAAAGGTAGGCCCGGGCCGAATACAGCCGCCGCCGGCAGGCTAGTTGTTCGGGGCCGGCGGCGGAGGCAGCGGGGGCTGGTGCTGGGCGGCCAGCTCGGCGCGCATGGCCACGACCAGCGCCACGAACATCGAGAAACCCGGCCGCACCAGGCCCAGCGCGTACCCGCGCCAGAACGAGCGGCCCCGGGTGGCGGCCAGATAGCCGGTGATGGGCGCAAACAGCACCGCCGAGAGCACCAGAACAACAAGCAGACGAAGCAGCACGGGTTGGAAAATCTAGAAAGACTACGGAGACTATAAAGCATAAAGCGGCGCGGGCCGCGGCAGGTTGGCGCGCCCGCGCCGGCGAAGCCGGGCCAGCAGGGGGTAGGGCACGCCGCTGCCCCGCTACTTACTTGGCTTTGCCGCGCTTCACCAGATAGGCATACAGCACTTTGTCGAAGGGCTCGCGCACGTCCACCGGCACGAAATCAATCTTGTACTGTCCGCAGCGCAGGGCCAGCTCCTGCTCGAAGCGGCTCATGGCGGCGCGGTACTGCTCGCGCACCTGGGCGGGCTGGAGCTTGATTTCCTGACCGGTTTCCACGTCCTCGAAGATGTAGGGCCGCTCGGCAAAGTCGAAATCCGCTTCGGTTTTGCGGTCGAGAATATGAAACAGGAGCACCTCGTGCTGCTGGTGGCGCAGGTGCTGCAGGGCGGCCAGGGCGGCGGTTTGCTCGGCCTCGCCGCGGCCCAGCATGTCGGAAAACAGGATGACCAAGGAGCGTTTGGGTATCTGCTGGGCGATGGTGTGAATGACCTGGGCCACGTCGGTGGTGCGGGGCACTTTGGCCGCGCCAGCAGGGGGTGCCGGCCGGTCCAGCAGCTGCTGCAACGTCAGCAGCAGGGTGTGGCGGTGCCGGCCCGAGGAGCGCACCGGGGTTTGCAACTCCACGCCCTCGGCGAAGGTGACCAAACCCACGGCATCGCGCTGCCGGGTGAGCAGCGTGGTGAGGGCCGCCGCCGCTAATATGCTGAATCTGAGCTTGTCGAAGCCCGGGGCGGGGTAGTACATGCTCGGGCTCACGTCGAGCAGCAGGTGGGCGCGCAGGTTGGTTTCCTCCTCGTAGCGCTTCACAAACAGCTTGTCGGTGCGGGCAAACACTTTCCAGTCGAGGTGGCGGGTGCTCTCGCCGGGGTTGTAGAGGCGGTGCTCCGAGAACTCAACCGAAAAGCCGTGGTAAGGCGACTGGTGCAGCCCGGTGATGAAGCCCTCGACCAGCTGGCGGGCCAGAAACTCCAGGTTTTCAAACGAGCGAACGGCGGCGAGGTCGAGGGGCGGGGCGGGCATGGCGGCAGGGACGAAGGTGGGCCTAACGTACGTGAGAAGTATGTAAAGAACGACCAGCGGCCCGCTTCTCGGCCCCGGCTTCCGGGCCCGGGCCCGCTGTGCCCGCTGCCCGCCGCGGCTGGTGCGGCCGCCGACGGGACGAAAACCACCGAAGCTGAAAAAATATTAATTATTTTTTCAGCTTAAAAATACCCTGTGCCTGTGCGACTTGCGCCGGCTACTGTTTATCTAATTTATTAAATACTTAAGCTCGTCATTATTGTATATTTAACCGAAAAGGCTAGTATTGTGATAGGCTTGCTGGCGCCCAGAACCTTTCACATTCAACCTTTTAAGCTCTCCATTATTATGAAAAAACTTCTTTGCTTATTCGCCCTGCTCGTAGGTCTTTCCACGGCCTCTTTCGCCAACAATGCCCCGCTTGCTCCGGCGGCACCGGTGGCGCTGACTGCTTCCGAGCAGGCCACGCCCACTGTCATCGAGGTTAAATCCAGGGAAGAAGCGGTGGCCCTGGCCGGCCAGCTCACGGCCGGCAAGGCGGCCAAGGTGGCCGTCGCGCAGGACGTGACGGTTATCGTCATCGAGTTTGAGGATGGCAGCATCCTCGTCATCGTCATCGTGAGCTAGCAGCCGGGCAATCGTGCTTTGCCAGCAAGCCTGATTGCCAAACGTTTACGCTTTATTGTCCCGGAAGAAGTTGCGCTGCCCAACCAGGTGCGCCTGACGCATCCATGCCCGCTAAATGCATCCGTGCTGTGGAAATTACGCCTATACAGCTTATGGAACTCTCTGGAGTCAGCCTGGCGGTTGGGCGGCGCAACTTCTTCTTTTTTAAAGTCAGCCAACCGGCCCGGGCCGGGATGGTGCTGAGCCTGCTGCTGGCGGTCTTCAGCCTGCGGGGCACGGCCCAGTCGCGCCCGCCGGCCGCGGCCGCCACGGTGCCGGTTTGCCTGAAGCTGGCCGGGGCGGGGGCGGGCCCGACCATGGTGCGCCTGAACCGGCAGCCGGCTTTTCGGGTGGCCAGCGACACCTGCCTGCGGCTGCCCGTCGGGAAAAACCCGGCCGGCAGCCTGCTCGTGGAAGCCGACGGCTGCTACCCCCAGACCATTGCCTTCCGGGCCGACACCCTGCGCCGCCCGCTTACGGCCGTGCTGCTGAAAAAAATTGTGGAGCTCGGCGAGGTCACGGTGCGCTCGCCCAGCGCCGCCCGCTACCGGGGCGATACGCTGGTGCTGGCCGTCGATAGTGTCCGGACGCAGCCGCACGCCAGCGCCACCGACCTGCTCAACAACCTGGCCGGCGCCTCAGTCGACCCCAACGGGCAGGTCAAGATACTGGGCAAAAACATCGGGCGCGTCACGGTCGAGGGCAAGCCTCTGTACGGGGGCGACCCCAAGGCGGCGCTCGAAGCCCTCAACGCCGACATGATTAAAAACCTGGAGCTGACGGAGGTGCCCGGGGCCGGCGGGGGCAGCGAAACCAGCCTCAACATCCGGCTCAAGGACGACCGCCGGCACGGCGCCTACGGCCGCCTCGACGGCCTGCTCGGGACCAGCGGCACGTACGCCGCCGCGGGCCGCCTGAGCCAGCTCACGCCGGGCCATTTTCTCAACGCCTTCGTCACGGCCAACAACGTGTACGAGCAGGCCCTGAGCAGCGACGACCAGAATACCCTGGTGCGCAATGCCATCCTGAAGGAAACGCAGGGCGGCTACTCCGTGACCGAAACGGCCCTGCCCCGCCCCACCAGTACCCAGGCCGACCGCAACGTGCAGAACCTAGTCGAGTCCGCCCTGAACGTCGGGCGGGTCAGCACCCGGAACGGGGGCCTGAACTACAACCGCACCACCGACAAGGCCGACCTGTTCGGCTATGCCCTGGCCGAGCGCAGCACCCAGACCGTGGAGCGCACCTTCGGCACCAACCGCTACCTCGACCCGTTCCGGCAGCAGGACACCGGCACCTCGGCCGACGCCAACGAGCGCACCAAAGCCGCGGCCTACTTCCACGGCAAGTGGACGCTCTCGGCCCGGCAAACCCTGTCGCTGGCCAGCTCCCTGGGCCTGCGCCAGCTGCGCCACGCGGGCAGCAGCCACCTGGAAACGGTGCTCACGCGCGACGACAACGAGCTCAGCCGCAGCCGCCTCGACCGCCAGCTGAGCAGCACCGAGCGCCACCTCTACGCCACCCAGCAGGGGGTGTGGGTGAAGCGCTACGAGCGGCCGGCGGAGGTGTCGTCGCTTTAT
>CAXUEM010000091.1:0-10158 GCA_964249885.1 uncultured Hymenobacter sp.
GCCCAGCCCGGCACCACGCTCACACTCACCGGCCGCCCCATTCCCGGCGCGCCGGAAACCAACCTGTGCCTGCAATCCTACGCGCTGCTGCGCCAGGATTTCGACCTGCCGCCGGTGCAGCTGCACCTGCATAAAGTCGTGCCCATCGGGGCCGGGCTGGGCGGCGGCTCGGCCGACGCGGCGTTTGCGCTGCGGGCCCTGGACCGGCTTTTCAGCTTAAACCTGCCGCCGGATGTCCTGCTGGCCTACGCCCGCCGGCTGGGGTCCGACTGCGCCTTTTTCCTCGAAAACCGCCCCCTGCTGGCCGTTGAAAAAGGCGACGTGTTCGAGCCCATTGACCTGAGCTTAGCTGGCACGGCCGCCGTGGTGGTGTACCCTAACCTGCACATCAGCACCGCCGAGGCCTACGGCGCCATCCGGCCGCAGGCGCCGCGCCACGACCTGCGCACGGCCCTGGTCCAGCCCATGGCTACGTGGCGGAACACGGTCAGCAATGATTTTGAGGATGCGCTGACGCCGCGCTACCCCCTGCTGGCCGAGGTGAAAGCGGCCCTGTATGCCGCCGGCGCCACCTACGCCAGCCTGTCCGGCTCCGGCTCGGCCGTGTACGGCCTCTGGCCCGGCCAAGAGCAGGCTCCCGAAGTGGTTACGCGGTCCGAGTGGCTGGTCTGGCGCGGGCAGCTTTAGGCCGGCGTCGGCGCGTCTTGCAAATCGGGGCTCTTGGCCTTGCCAAACCGCCGCGCAATGAGTGGATGAATCAGCACGCTCGACACAATCAGCAGGGTGCCTATGTAAAACGTGGTGCTCATGCGCTCCTGCTGAAACTGCGGCGCGAACAGCAGCCCTTGCCGGTGCAGCCAGTAGAGCCCCACGGCCAGGGCTATGCCATACACCGGCTCCAGGTTGATGGTCAGGTTTACGGTGAAGGGCGAGAGGCGCTTCATCAGCTCCACGAAGGTGGAAAACGCATACACCGTGCACACGCCGGCCAGCAAGAGCAGCCAGAGCCAGTCGGCGCCGTGCAGGCCCAGCTGCACACCCGCGCCCTGGCTGAAATAGCGCCCGTAAAATGGCAGAAACAGCGCAATGCTGACGCTGGCGCCCAGCATCTCATAAAACGTGAGCTGCAGGGGCGGATGCTGCTGGGTTAGCTTGGAGTTGAGCACGCTGAACAAGGCCGACAACCCGGCCGAAAAGATGGCCACCAGCAGGCCGGTGGTCTGGTCCAGCTCGGCCTGGGAAACCAAGTACAGGCCCACCATCGTGAGCAGGCCCAGCGCCACCTCGTAGGCCCGCACCCGCCGGCCCAGCAGCAGCGGCTCCAGAAAAGACGTCCACAAAGCCAGCGTGGCCAAGCCGGCCAGGCACACGCTCACGCTGCTCAGGCGCGCGGCCAGGAAAAACGTAATCCAGTGCGCCGCCACCAGCACGCCCACGCCCAGCAGCCGCCACAGCTGCCCCCGGCTTACGCGCAGCGCGCCCCCGCGCAGCAGCAGTAGCGCCCCGATGCCCAGCGCCGCCAGCCCCGTGCGCCAGAGCACAATCTCGACCGGCGGCAAAGTCAGCAGCTTGCCCAGAATGGCCGTGAAGCCCCACAGGAGCACAATGAAATGAAGTTTGAGGTAGTCTTTGAACATAGTAGGTAATGAGGTGATGAGGCAGTGGAGCGATAAGGTGATAAGTCAGGGGCGGGTCCTCATCACTTCAACACCTTATTACCTCATCACTATTTTGGCACGAAGCGGTAGAGCACCAGCCCGATGCCGGAAAACACCAGGCTCGGAATCCAGGCGGCCAGCAGGGGGGAGAGCTGCCCGACCTGCGCCAGGTTGCGGCTGAAAATGACGAAGATGATGAACACGAACGCCAGCACGAAGCCCAGCGCAATCTGCCCGCCCACGCCGGCCCTGGACTTGCGGGCCGAGAGAATGACGCCAATGAGCGTGAGAATAATGATGGCAAACGGGTAGGAGTACCGCTCGTACTTGTCGCTCAGGTACAGCAGGGTGTCGTCGGCGCCGCGCTCCTGCTTGGTGCGGATAAGCTGGTTCAGCTCCGGCAGGGTCAGGGTTTCGGCCAGGCGGTAGGTGCTGGCAAAGTCTTTCGGGAACAGGTTGAGCGTGGTGTCGCGGGGCGGAATGGTAAGCAGGGTTTCCTGCTGCGGCCCCCGAAACGTGCGCACCAGCTGCTGCGAGAGCCGCCACACGCGCTTGGTCGAATCCCAGGATATGGCGTCGGCCGTGAGGCGGCGCTTGAGCTGGGTGCCGTCGATGGTTTCGAGCGCGAAGCGGAAGCCCACGTTGGCCTTGCTGTCGTAGCTCTCCATGTACACGTAGCTGCGCGGCCCGATTTTGTAGTGCACGTCGCGGCCCTTGAAGCGGTAGGGGTTTTTGGTATAGTCTTTCTCGAACTGCACCCGCGTCTTGTTGCCAATCGGCAGCAGCCAGCCCACAAACCCGAAGATGATGAGCCCGATAAACGTGGCCCCGATGGCGTAGGGCCGCAGCAGCCGCCGAAAGCTCACGCCCGAGGCCAGAATGGCCACAATCTCGGTGCGCGCCGCCAGCTGCGCCGTCACGAAAACTACGGCAATAAAGACGGTAATCGGCGAGAGCAGATTGGCGAAATACGGAAACAGATAAATATAATACCCGAAAATAACCTTTCCGAACGAGAGCTTGTGCTGAATAAAATCGTCGTTTTTCTCGGTGAAGTCAATTACGCAAATCACCGACACAAGCACCATCACCGTGAAGAAAAACGCGGTGAGAAACTTGCGGATAATGTACCAGTCGAGCAGCTTCATAAAATCACAGATGGTGCAGATGAAGCCGCGGATAACGCAGATTCGTTCTGATAGCGGATGATGTTCGGTCGTGAGATGGTTTTGGTGCGACGAAACTGTTAATTGCCTGCGCCTAATACGTTACGCTTACACTTTTTTTTGACGCCAAAACATCATCCCGCCGTCAGGCGGTCATCTGCGTCATCTCGATTAATCTGCAAAATCTGTGATTTACAGCCGCGTCATCACCTGCTTCACCATCGCCTCTTTCCAGGCGCGGAAAGTGCCGGCCAGAATCTGCTCCCGGGCCTGCCGCACCAGCCAGAGGTAGAACGTGAGGTTGTGGGCCGAGGCCAGCTGCGGCCCCAGCATTTCCTGGCTCTGAAACAGGTGCCGCAAATAAGCGCGGGAATAGAACGTGCTGGCCGCGCCGCCCACCACCGGGTCGATGGGCTCGAAGTCGGCTTCCCACTTTTTATTCGTGATGTTGATGATGCCCTGGCTCGTGAACAGCATGCCGTTGCGGGCATTGCGGGTGGGCAGCACGCAGTCGAACATATCCACGCCCAACGCAATGTTTTCCAGAATATTGGCCGGCGTGCCCACGCCCATCAGGTAGCGGGGCTTGTCCGGGGGCAGGATGTCGCAGACCAGCTCGGTCATCTCGTACATCAGCTCGGCCGGCTCGCCCACGCTCAGGCCCCCGATGGCGTTGCCCTCGCGCCCCTGCTGGGCAATGAACTCGGCCGACTGCACCCGCAAATCCTTGAACGTGCTGCCCTGCACAATCGGGAACAGGGCCTGCTGGTGGCCGTACAGCCCTTCGGTCGAGTCGAAGCGCTGCATGCAGCGGCCCAACCAGCGGTGGGTCATGTCCAGCGAGCGGCGGGCGTAGGCGTAGTCGCAGGGCCAGGGCGTGCACTCGTCGAAGGCCATGATGATGTCGGCGCCGATGACGCGCTGAATGTCCATCACGCCCTCGGGCGAGAATAGGTGCTTGGAGCCGTCGATGTGGGAGCGGAACGTGACGCCTTCCTCCTTGATTTTGCGGGTGTTGCTGAGCGAAAAAACCTGGTAGCCGCCCGAGTCGGTTAGGATGGGCCGGTCCCAGCCGTTGAAGCGGTGCAGGCCGCCGGCGGCGCGCAGCACGTCCTGCCCCGGCCGCAGGTACAGGTGGTAGGTGTTGCCGAGAATAATCTGGGCCTGCACATCGGTCGTCAGGGTTTGCTGGCTCACGGCCTTCACCGTGCCGGCCGTGCCGACGGGCATAAAAATGGGCGTCTCGATGGCGCCGTGGTCGGTTTGAATCAGGCCGGCCCGGGCTTTGGTGTGCGGGTCGGTAGTGAGCAGGTCGAAGGTCATGCAGATGGGAGGCGACTATTGGCAGCGTTTCTCGTAAGGTTGCGCAGGGTTAATGCGCAGGGTCCCGCAGGGTTTCCACGCTAGAACGGCCCTGCGAGACCCCGCGCTTCACCCTGCGCAACCCTGCGAGAAATAAAATTGCGCCGAACCGCAAAGGTAGCCCCGGCCTTGCGGCCCGTACTTTTGCCGGTCCATTCTTGCGTTGCCGTATTGCCATTCCCTCTCACGCCCGGCCTGAGCCTGCTGCTGCTTGCGGTGCTGGGGCAACTCTTTTTCGCCGGCTATTACTTCTGGCCCTTCGCCCGCCGCCCCGCCGAGCGGGCGGCCGACGCGCCGGGCTGCGACGACCAGGAGCCCGTGTCCGTCATCGTCTGCGCCCGCAATGAGCTCGACAACCTGCGCGAGCTGCTGCCCCTGCTCCTGCGCCAGGACTACCCGGCGGGCTTTGAAATCGTGCTCATCGACGACCGCAGCGAGGATGACACCCGCCTCTACGCCCAGCAACTCACCCAGCTCTACCCCGAGAAAGTGCGGCTGGTGATGGTAGACGAGACGCCCGCCGGCTTTGCCCCCAAAAAGTACGCCCTGACCTTGGGCATCAAGGCCGCCCGCCACGAGCGCCTGCTTTTCACCGACGCCGACTGCCGCCCCGCGACTGCCCAGTGGCTGCGCCTGCTGCAGCGCGGCTTCCAGCCGGCCCAGCAGGAGGTAGCGGCGGCTGAAAACGGCCCTGACCCCCTGCTGGCTAACCAAAAAACTCAATCCTTTCAAAATCACCTCGTACTGGGCTACTCGCCCTACGCCGAGCGGCCGGGCCTGCTCAACCAGCTTATTCGCTACGAAACCCTGCTCACCGGCGCCCAGTACCTGAGCTTTGCCTGGCGCGGCCGGCCCTACATGGGCGTGGGCCGCAACCTGGCTTATACCAAGGCGGCGTTTCAGGCCACCAAAGGTTTTGCCGTCCACATGCGCCAGCTCAGCGGCGACGACGACCTGTTTGGGCAGCAGGCCGGGCGCCGCGGCCGGCGGGCCGCCGTGGTGGCCGACCCGGCGGCCCACACCCGGAGCCAGCCGGCCGAAACCTGGGCCGCGTGGTGGCGGCAGAAGCGGCGCCACCTCTCGGCCGGAAGCAACTATCGACTCGCCGACCGCGTCCGATTAGGTATGTTCCTGATTGCCAATGCCGCGTATTATAGTGGCCTGATTGGTCTATTAATTTTTCCTGAAAATTGGGTAACTTTGGCGGCTGTCGCCGCTTTTAGAACAATAATCCTGATAGCGGTTTATGGTCAGCTCAACCATCGGCTGCGCAATGGCCCGCTGCCGGCTTACCTGATTCCCGTCCTCGACTTCCTTTATTTCACTACTTATCTCGCGCTGGGAATATCCCTTTTCCTTAATCGCCGCCTCCGATGGAAGTAAACAATCCGGAAATTCAAAAGCAGTTCTCGGCCAAGGCCAAGCACGACTTCAAGCTCATTCGCCGCGCCGTCGACAACAACGACGAAAAGGCCTACGCCGAGCTGATGCAGATTTACAAAAAGCCCGTTTACCACGTGGTGCTCAAGATGGTGCGCAACATGGACGACGCCGAAGACCTCACCATCGAGGCCTTCGCCAAGGCTTTCCGCAACCTGCACAAGTTCAACCCGGAGTACGCCTTCAGCACCTGGCTTTTCCGCATTGCCACCAACAACTGCATTGACTTTATTCGCAAGAATAAAATCAAAACCATGTCGATAGACTCAGCCATTAAGATTGATAACGGCGACGAAATCACCATCGACTTCCGCGACCAGGGCCTGAACCCCCAGGAAACGACGATTAAAAACCAGAAAATCGAAATCATGCAGCACGTGGTGTCGCGGCTGCCCGAAAAATACAAGCGCCTCGTCTCGCTGCGCTACTTCGATGAGCTGAGCTACGAGGAAATTGCCACCGAGCTCAAAGCCCCGCTCGGCACCGTGAAAGCCCAGTTGCACCGCGCCCGCGAGCTGCTCTTTGACATGGTGAAAGACAACAAGCACGTGATTTAATTTGCGCTCCTATTGCACGAAAGCCTCGGCCTGCGCTGGGGCTTTTTTGTGCACTAGCAAGCCGGAGGCCTAACCTACCAAAAGCGAGGTGGTTTACTTTCTCATTCTCCCGCTTTACTTACTTGTGCTAGCCTTTACCCTGTCAGTTAGCGTAGCGTTGCGCTTTACGAGATTTAAGCGTACAGCCCGCTTCGTGCTGGCAGCAGCAATTGGCTCGCTTCCTGGATTTGTAATAGGCAATGGGCTGCTGGTGCTGCTATGGCTGCTGCTAGGCCGCGTAGGTCAGGTCATGAGGGCGCCTGCAGCGGCGGGCGAGGTATCTTGGGCGGCCATTGCTGTCGCTGCTACAGTTTTTATTGGGCCATTTGTCGCCTCCGGGTTGGGGGCCCTGGCCGGAGCCCTGCTGGGAGTGGCGCTGGCTTGGCGTCGCTCCTTCTGAGGGGCGTTGGGCCGTGGGTTTGTGGCCGCCCGCTTGTTACTTCGCCTTACCATGTCGCTCCTCGCCCAGTACTTCCCCGACCTCACGCCGCGCCAGCAAAAGCAGTTCGCCGACCTCAAAACCGAGTTTCGGGCCTGGAACGAGAACATCAACCTCGTCTCGCGGGCCGACGCGGCCAACCTCACGGAGCGGCACATCCTGCACAGCCTGGGCATTGCCAAGGTGGTGCAGTTTCCGGCCGGCAGCGCGGTGCTCGATGTGGGCACCGGCGGCGGGCTGCCGGGTTTACCGCTGGCCATATTGTTTCCGGAAGTGCAGTTCCAGCTGGTCGACAGCATCGGCAAGAAAATCCGCGCCGTGCAGTTCATGGCCGGCGCCCTGGGCCTGGACAATGTGCGGGCCGAGCAAATCCGGGCCGAAAACGTGAAGCAGAAGTTTGACTTTGTGGTGAGCCGCGCCGTGGCCCGGCTGGCTGAGTTTCACCCCTGGATAGCGCGCTCCTACAAGGCGCAGCCGGCCGCTGGCGCCGGCCTCTATTATCTGAAGGGCGGCGACCTGACCGAGGAAATTGCGGAGGCCGGCCTGCCCGCGCGGCTGGTTAATCTGAGCGACTTTTTCCGGGAAGAGTTTTTCGAGACGAAAAAAGTAGTGGTCGTGCCGGCCGGCAAGTGAGGGCGTAGCGGAGACTAGTCAGCTAGCAAAAACGCCACCGCCCGCCGCTCGGAGTAGTACGAGCCATTAGGCCGGCCCTCGGCGAAGCCCACGTGCCCACCGTCGCGGGGCCTTTCCAGAAACACGAACGGGCTGGCAGCGGCAGCGGCCCGCGGAAAGCAGGACGGCGGCAGAAACGGGTCGTTCTGGGCGTTTACCAGCAGGGCCGGCACCCGGATGCCGGCCAGATACTGCCCGGAACTGGCATGCGCGTAGTAGGCCTCGGCCGAGGCGAAGCCGTGCATGGGCGCAGTGTAGTGGTCATCGAACTGCGGGATGCTGCGCACGTTGCGCAGGTGGGTAGCGTCCACTTCGCCGGGCAGCTGGGCGGCTTTGTCGTGGATTTTCTGGCGCAGCGTTTTCAGAAAGCGGCGCTCGTACACGGCATTTTGCGGGCGCCCAATGTGCAGGGCGCTGGCCTTCAAGTCGGTGGGCACGGAGAAGACGGCGGCGCGGCGCACGGCCGCCGGCACCCGGCCGGCGTCTTCGCCCAGGTACTTGAGCGTGATGTTGCCGCCGGCGCTGAAGCCGGTCAGGTACACCTGCTCGTAGCGGCCGGTGGCCAGCGCGTGGCCCAGCACGTGGTGCAGGTCGTCGGTATCGCCGAGGTGGTAGGAGCGGACCAGGCGGTTGGGCGCGCCGCAGGAGCGGTAGTTCCAGGCCAGCGCGTCGAGGCCGGCGCGGGTCAGGGCCCGGGCCAGACCGCGGATGTAGGCGCGGTCGGAGCTGCCTTCCAGGCCGTGCGAGATGATGGCCAGCCCGCGGGCGGGTGCCGGGCCGGCTGCCGCGGCCCAGTCCAGGGCCAGGAAGTCGCCGTCGGGCAGCTCAATCTGCTCGCGGCGGTAGTTCAGGTCGGGCACGCGGCGCAGCAGGGCCGGCACGATGGTTTGCAGGTGGCCGCTGCCCAGCAGGTAGGCCGGCGCGCGGTAGGAAGAGGAGAGAAGGGGCAAATCAGGAGTTGAAGGCGAAGAGTGAAAAGAAGGTTTGTATTGTTCGGAATCCGTCGTACCTTTGCCCGCCCAACTGAATACGAACCGGCCCGCCCGGATTTTAGCTTTCTCTTTTACATGGCAAATCATAAGTCGGCTATCAAGCGCATCCGCAGCAACGAAGCCAAGCGCGTGTTGAACCGCTACCAGCACAAATCTACCCGCACGGCCATCAAGAAGCTGCGTGAAACCACCGACCGCACCGCCGCCCAGGAGCTGCTCAAGAAGGTGTCGTCGATGCTGGACCGCCTCGCCAAAAAGAACATTATCCACAAAAACAAAGCTGCTAACAACAAGAGCAAGCTGACAAAACTCGTCAATGCGCTCAGCGCGTAACGAGTTCTAGTGAAGTCAGGCCGCGCCGCCCCAACGCCTGGCTTCACGCTTTATCACAAAAAGCCCCGCGCCATCAGGTGCGGGGCTTTTTGCGTTTGGGTCTGGTGGCTTTCGGCCCGGCCCCCACGGGGGAAAACGCCCGCGGCCCCCGACCATTGGGCCCGCGCGGGCCCAACTCCCGCCGCCCCCGATTATGAAACGCCGCTACCCGCTGCCGTACCCCCTGCTGGCCGTGTGCCTGGGGCTGATGATGAGCCTGAGCGCTGCGGCGCAGGTTACGGCGTGGCGGCCGTTTCGGCCGGGGCTGGTGTATGCGTTTCGCACCGCCAAAGCCGACACCGTGTTCACGCTGCGCATCGATTCGCTGTCCGTGGACGGGCCCGATTCGGTGTATCATTTCAACCGCACGGTGCGCGTGCTGGGCGCGAACCGCTACGTGCCCACCAAAAACAACCTGTTCGGCGCGCGGATGCGGTTCCGGCCCGGCACCGGCACCTATACGCTATACCTGGAGGCCGACGTGCTGGGCCCGGCCCGGGAGCTGACGCTGCAAACCGATGGGGCCGCGGGCAGCAGCTACGCGCAGCCAGCAGGGGGTAGCGGCCCGGTCGCGGTGCTCAGCCGCGAAACCCGGCCCGTTTTGCCGGGCCTGACGGACGAGGTGCTGACGTTGCGCAGCACACCCGGCAATGATTCGCTCGTGCTCAGCCGCCGCTACGGCGCCGTGCAGCTGCCGCGCAGCCTCTACGGCAGCCAGGCCCGCAGCCGGCCGCTGTACCTGGCCGGGGTGCCGGTGCCGGTGGCCCAGTCGCCGTATTACGCGCCGGCCGCACGCTTCGACTACCAGCCCGGCGACGAGTTTGGCTACAAGAATGGCGAGCCGCTTTTCACGCCATTTCCGTGTTCGGAGCATTTCCGGCTGCGGCGCATTCTGACGCGGGTGCGAACTGCCGATAGTCTGATTTACACCTACATCGAGCAGAGCCGCCAGCGCAATCTGAGTGTGGGGGCGCCCGGCTGCAGCCCGGCGCCGGGTAGCAGTGTTTCGCCGATAGCCGGGGGCCGGCTGGCCTTTTCGCTGCGCACGGGCCGGTCAGCGCAGGTGCGCTTTGTGGGCTTATTTACCCTAGAGCCGGCTCCCATCAGTCGAAGCCAAGGCCGCATCTCTAGCATCGCAATGGGCCTGCCCATCGTGTCGAGCCGTCAGACCGGCAGTAATTGCGCCGACGCGGGCCCCATTCTTGGCAACACGTTTCTCTATGGGCGGCAGGTGCTGCCCGATGGCACGACCGCATTCGGTCAGGTTGCCGATGGCGGTTGCGAAGAATATTTCGCGGCCGGAGTAGGCGAACTCCGGGATTGCGGCGACTATCTGGCCTGCTCCCGCCGCCAGCTTCCCAACGGCACGAAAAGCGAATGCGGCACCTGCGCCGACTTCGCCACCCTGCTGCCCACCCGCGCCGCCCAGGCCGCCCAAGCGGCCACGCTGCACCCCAACCC
>CAXUEM010000092.1:0-776 GCA_964249885.1 uncultured Hymenobacter sp.
GCTAAAACGACTTGATAATCTCGGTGAAGTCGCGCGACTTGAGCGCGGCGCCGCCGATGAGGCCGCCGTCCACGTCGGGCTGGGCGAACAGCTCGCGGGCGTTCTGGGCGTTGGCCGAGCCGCCGTAGAGAATGGAGGTGTTCAGCGCGGCCGCGGCGTCGTAGGCGCGGGCAATGCGCTCGCGGATAAAGGCGTGCACTTCCTGGGCCTGCTGGCTGGTGGCCGTCTTGCCGGTGCCGATGGCCCAGATGGGCTCGTAGGCAATGATGACCTGGTCGAACTCCTCATTGCTGAGGTGAAACAGGCCCTCTTCGAGCTGCCGGCCGATGAAGCTGAAGGTTTCGTCGGCCTCGCGGGTATCGAGGCTTTCGCCCACGCAGAAAATCGGCTGCAGGCCGGCGGCCAGGGCAGCTTTCACCTTCTGGCTCAGCAGCTCGTTGTCTTCGCCGAAGTACTGCCGCCGCTCGGAGTGGCCCAGAATCACGTATTCGCAGCCCACCGATTTCAGCATCAGGGCCGACGTTTCGCCGGTGAAGGCGCCGCTTTCTTTCTGGTGGCAGTTCTGGGCGCCCAGGTGAAAGCGCGAGCCGGCCGGCAACAGCTTGCCCACGCCGGCCAGAAACGGCAGCGGCGGGCAGATGACCACCCGCGGGGCCTGCGGGCCGGTCGCCTCGTCGGCCACCATGTTGGTAATTTCCGACACCAGGGCCAGGCCGGCCTGGTAGTCAAGATTCATTTTCCAGTTGCCGGCAACGAGGTTCTGGCGCATAAGGGCG
>CAXUEM010000092.1:786-8391 GCA_964249885.1 uncultured Hymenobacter sp.
AAGCGGAGCAAGGCAAGACCGGCCTGCCCGGCGCCTTCCGTCCCGCAAAGCTAACGGCAAACAGCGGCCGCCAACCCAGCCCGCTGCTTAGCCGGCTACCTCCTCCTGCCGGGCCGCCAATGACGCCTGGGCTTTCTCGGCGGCTAACTGCGTCACCTGCCAGGGCTGCAGCTTGCGGCCCTGCTGGGCCAGCACCAGGCCCAGTACCAGCACCAGCCCAGCCGCGGCCAGCGCCGTCCAGCCCAGCGTGGGGTTTTCGCGCAGCCGGGCCACCCAGATACCGGCCAGCGCCCAGGCCAGCACCAGCGGAAAGGTGCGCTCCTGAAATGCCCGGCTCAGCAGCAGGCCCAGGGCCACCACCACGGCCAGCAGGGCATAGGCAAGGTAAATTTCCGTGTCGGGCCCCACCGGGCCGGTCAGCGCCCGTAGCGTCAGCGTCACGTTGATGACGGTGGCCACCGAAATCCAGCCCAGAAACATGGCCGGCGGAATGCTGACCCAGTGCGGAGCGGCGTCGGCCAGCACCAGGGTGCGCGCCCGGCCGTAGGCCAGTATCAGCCCGCCCAGCACCAGCAGCATGGCCACCACGCTCAGGGCCAGTTGCTCGTGGGCAAACAAGACCACCCAGACGCCGGCCGCGGCGGTGGCCAGCGCCAAGGGCCGGGCCACGGCATCGGGCAGGGCCAACTGGCGCTGGGCCGGCAGCAGCTGCCAGATGGCGTAGAGGCTCAGGCCCAGAAATATCAGGCCCCAGATGCTGAACGCATAGGCCGCGGGCGTGAGCAGAGTCGGGTATTTGGCCGATACCTCGCCCATGGTCTGCCCGTTGAAGGGGCGAGTGTTGGCGTAATAGTTCAGGGCAATGGTAGCCCCGATAGTCAGGGCCGCGAGCCAGCGCCAGCCCGCCCAGTGCTGGCCGGCAGAGGGTAGGGTAGGATTCAACGCGCTAAGAATGAGGGTGGGATAGGTAGCCACATACGCATTTGCGCTCCGCCTGGGTTTGGCCTCACGTAGGGCACTGTCGTAATCGGCGCTTCGGCCCGCAGTCAGGCAGTGGCCGCAGACTCCGGCTCAGGCTGGCTGCACCAGGCGCACGGCTTCGGCCGCGGGGCTGATGGTGGCCACCGCGCCGGCGTTGAAGCGCAGAAAATCAGCCTCCACGCCGTCGGAAAAGATGACGCCGCCGGCCGGCATCAGCGACTCGACCAGCAGGGGGTGGCCCGCCCGCAGGCGCCCCGCTACCAACCCGCACTGCGTGCGCGGGCTGCGAAACGGCTCCCGCACCACAAACAGCAGCTCGCCCGGGGCCGGCCGGGGGTAAGCGTCGGGTTCAGCAGAATTGCCCGCGAAGCTTTCCACCGCCGCCGTCATATTAAACACCGAGCTAAGCCAGCCGGTGCTGCCGGCCGGCGTACTCACGATGATGCCCGACGAGGAATGCTGCTCAGTGGTGGCGGCCAGGCTGATTTTGTAGCGCGCCGACACGTGCGAGCTGGCCCCGATGAACAGGTCGTTGAAGGCCAGCAGGCGCTGCCCGTCCTGAAGGCGGGCCTCGGCCAGCTGCTGCACCTGCGCGGGGTAGTGGCCCGTAAGCACGCGCCGCACGGCCGCCCGGCAGGTATCGGGCCGGAAGGGCAGCAGCACCCCGTCGTAGCGCGCCGGGTCGGGGTTGACGGCCAGCAGGGGGCAGGCGCCCACGTACTTGGCCGCATTGGCCACCAGCCCGTCCTGCCCCACCACAATGACCAACTGGTTGTCGGCAAAGATGAACGAGGGCAGAAAGCTGCGCTCCACTACCTTGTTTTTGATGATGCCTGTCAGCTCGCGCTGCACCCGCGCCACGGCCGCCTGCAGGCGCTCGTGCTCCTGGGCGTACTCCTCAAATTCCTGGTCGGGCGAGGCGCCTGGGGCCGCGCTGCGCTGCAAGTAAAACCGGGCCTGTCCCGCCGTGTTGAACCGCTCCAGCAGGGTTTCGTAGCGGGTTTTGCTCTTGATAATAATGGCGTACTCCAGCGGGCTGCCCATGAGGAATTAGGAAGCAAAAAGCAGGCGTTAAAAATCAGATGGAGTGCGGTTGGAAACTCGTTTTTAACGTTTAACTCTTGATTTTGAAGGCCGGCCTGCGCGTTAGCGACGGCCGGATTTGGGCGGTTCGGCCGGGGCTGGCGGTCCCGGCTGCTCACGGCGCGGCGCAGTTTCGGGCGCCGAGCTGCCGGGCGCGCGGTCCAGCAGGCCCTCGAGCAGGTCGGGCGTGATGTTGAGCGTGCCGATTTTGCCCGCGTTTTCGGCCAGCTCCCGGAACGCCAGCGCAATGTTGAGGCGGGGGTTGGGGTTGTCTTGCAGGGCCGTGAGCGTGCGCCAGTCCAGGGTCTGGAAGGGGCGCAGCGTGGTTTCCGTTACGTAGCCCTGGGTTTCGGCGGCCAGGCGCTCGTTGGCGGTTTGCTGCTCCAGGAGCCGGGCGCGGGCGGCCTCGACGGCAATGTCGGCCTGCACCTGCAGCTCGCGCAGCTGCTGCTCGTTGGCAGCGCGCTGCAGCTGGGTCTGGTTGCGCTTCTCGTCAATCTGCTTGCGCTTTTCCTCGACGGCAATATCCGTGTTCAGCTCGGTTTCCTTGATGCGGCGCTCCTGCTCCACGGCAAAATTGCGGCGCTCGTACACGGCCTGGTCGGCTTCCTGCTGCAGTCGCTCGCGGGTTTCGGCTTCCAGGGCGCGCTCCATGTCGGGGGTGGCGCGCACGGCCAGAATGTTGACGCCCAGAATCTCGATGCCCAGCAGGGCCACCGCCGCCGAGGCCCGCAGTCCGGCCAGCACTTCGGCCTCGATGGCCTTGTTGGAGCGCACCGAATCCTTCAGCCCCAGGCTGTGTACGAAGGCCGACGTGGCGGTCTGGGCCTCGTTGACGAGGCGCTGGTTGAGCTTTTCCAGCTCGTTTTTCTTGTAAACGCCGGCCCCGTTCACCGTGAAGTCAAGCAGCTCAGCCAGCTGCCGGGGCTGGGCCACGCGGTACGTGAGCTGGCCCTGAATGCTGATGCTCTGGTAGTCGGCCGTCGTTTCATTGAAGATAAACGGCAGGTCATTGGAGCTCAGCGGCACGGCCGCAATGCTGGAGCCCAGCGTGGCGTAGAAAAATGTGAGCCCGCGTCCCTCGCGCACCAGCCGCCCGTTGCGGTACTGCAGCACGTAGGTCACCGAGTCGAAGGAGGCATAGCTGAGGCCGAACATGGGCAGGCAGAATGGAGAGAGTTGAGGCAGGCCAGCAGGGGGCGGCGCACGACGCCGTACTGGTTCAGGGCCGGGCGGACCCTTAAGCCGCAAAGTACTGCTCTACCAGCTCATCGGTCAGCTCGCGCGGCCGGGCCTGCTCGGGCTTGGGCGGAAAGGCGTGGCGGCAGAAGCCGGCCGGCTGCGCAAAGTCATGCAGCGCGTGGCAGCGGCCGTTGAGGAGGAGCGCGGCGGCGGTTTCGTCGGCGGTCCAGAACAGCTGGACCGTGACGGGCTGGTCGCGGTCGGCTACGTCGGCCACGTTATATACGTGCAGGGCATCGAGCAGGAACAGCTCGGCGCCGGGCCGCACGGCGTAGAAGTAGCCGGTGGTGCCGTCGTCCTGAAATATCACGCCCGCCGTATCGGCCGCGTTCACGCTGTCGAGCAGGGTGTCGGGAGTTCCGACGAGAAAGGTTTTTTCGGCGCCTAGCTGCATGAGGTGAGGATTATAATTTCTCGGCCAGAAAGCGCGAGGTCGGGTTCGTGTTGCCTAGCTGCTGCACCATCTGTTCGGGCGTACCCTCGAAGAGCAGGTGCCCGCCGTTGAGGCCACCTTCCGGACCGAGGTCAATGAGCCAGTCGGCCGACTTGATGATGTCCATATTGTGCTCGATGATGAGCACGGAGTTGCCTTGCTCAACCAGCGCGTTCAGGGCCGCGAGCAGCTTGGCGATGTCGTGGAAGTGCAGGCCGGTGCTGGGCTCGTCGAAGATGAACAGAATCTTGTCCTGCTGCAGGGTCGCGCCCTTGGTCAAGAACGAAGCCAGCTTCACGCGCTGGGCCTCGCCGCCGCTCAGCGTGTTGGCCGACTGGCCCAGGCGGATGTAGCCCAGGCCCACGTCGGCCAGCGGCTTGAGGCGCTCGGCTACCTTGGGCTGGGTTTTGAAAAACTCCACCGCGTCGGTCACGGTCAGCTCCAGCACCTCGTCGATGCCCTTGTCCTGGAATTTGATATCCAGAATGTCCTGCTTGAACTTGCGGCCGCCGCAGCCCTCGCAGGTCAGGAAAATGTCGGCCATGAACTGCATTTCAATCTTCACCTGGCCCTCGCCCTGGCACACCTCGCAGCGGCCGCCTTCCACGTTGAAGGAGAAGTGCGAGGGCTTCAGGCCGCGGGCCTTGGCCAGCGGCTGCTCCGAAAACAGCGCGCGAATGGTGTCGTAGGCTTTGACGTACGTCACCGGATTCGAGCGCGAGGACTTGCCAATCGGGTTCTGGTCCACGAACTCGACGTGCGAGACCTGGCCCTGCACGCCAGTGAGCTTGTCGAACTTGCCGGTGGCCTCGCCCGCGCCGCCGCCGAGCTGCTTGAGCACGGCCGGCGCCAGAATGCGCTTGACCAGCGTGCTTTTGCCCGAGCCCGACACGCCCGTGACCACCGTCATCACGCCGAGCGGAAATTTTACCGTGACGTTTTTGAGGTTGTTTTCGCGAGCGCCGTGCACTTCCAGCGCGTTGCGCCAGGGCCGGCGCACTTGGGGCACTGGCACGCTCAAATCACCGCCGAGGTAGCGGCCGGTGTAGGTTTGGCGGTCTTTCAGCAGGTCGTCATAGGAGCCCTGAAACATGAGCTTGCCGCCGCCGGAGCCAGCCTCGGGGCCAATGTCGATAATCTGGTCGGCTACTTCCATCATCTTTTCCTCGTGCTCCACCACAATCACGGTGTTGCCCAGCTGCTGCAAGGAGCGCAGTACGCCAATCAGCTGCTCGGCGTCTTTGGGGTGCAGGCCAATGCTGGGTTCATCGAGCACGTACATGGAGCCCACGAGGGCCGAGCCCAGCGAGGTAGCCAGCGAGATACGCTGGCTTTCGCCGCCGGAAAGCGTGTTGCTCAGGCGGTTGAGGGTGAGGTAGCCCAGGCCTACGCGGTTGAGGTAGCCCAGGCGATTAGTAATTTCGGTGCTGAGGCGCTCGGCAATCTTGGTGTCGTGCGCGCTCAGGCGCAGGTTCTCGAAGAAGGCCAGCGCCTCGCTCACCGGTAAGAGCACGAGGTCGGCAATGCTTTTGCCTTCGATGCGCACGTACTGGGCGTCTTTGCGCAGGCGGGTGCCGCGGCAGTCGGGGCAGGTAGTGCGGCCGCGGTAGCGGCTTTGCAGCACCCGGTACTGAATCTTGTGCGTCTGCCCCGCCACCCAGCGAAAATAGGCATCGAGGCCTTCAAAATACTTGTTGCCCGTCCAGAGCAAGCGCCGCTCTGACTCGCTCAGTTCAGCATAAGGCCGGTGAATGGGAAAGTCGAAGCGGATGCCGTTTTTAAGCAAAGGCTTAAGCCATTCGCCCTGCTTCTCCGTCCGCCAGGGCGCGATGGCGCCTTCGTACACGGTCAGGCTCTTGTCAGGGATAACCAAGTCCTCGTCGATGCCCAGCACCGAGCCGAAGCCCTCGCAGGTCTGGCAGGCGCCGTAGGGATTGTTAAAGGAAAAGAAGTTGACGCTGGGCTCCTCGAAGCTCAGGCCGTCGAGCTCAAACTTATCAGAGAAGGTGCGGCTTTCGGTGTTCAGGCGCACCACGCAGGCGCCGTGGCCCTCGAAAAATGCCGTCTGCACCGAGTCGGATAAACGGAACTGCAAATCCTCATCGTCGGGCTGCACCACGGCGCGGTCGATGAGAATGTACACGTCGCCCTGCACCTCGGGCCGGCCCTCGCCAATCAGGTCTTCGATGAAGGCGGTTTCGTCTTCGTTAATCACCACTCGCGAGTAGCCTTTTTGCAAAAGCAAATCCAGCTCCTTGCTCATTGCGCGGTTTTTGTCGGCCAGCAGGGGGGCCAGGATGGTCACGCGGGTGTCGGCGGGCCGGGAGGTCAGAAAATCCACCACGTCGGCCACCGTGTCCTTGCTTACCCGCTCGCCGCTGACGGGCGAGTACGTGCGGCCCACCCGCGCAAACAAGAGCTTGAGGTAGTCGTAAATCTCGGTGCTCGTGCCCACGGTCGAGCGGTTGTTCTTGATGCTGACCTTCTGCTCGATGGCAATGGCCGGCGAGATGCCGCGGATGTAGTCCACGTCGGGCTTGTCCATGCGGCCCAGAAACTGCCGGGCGTAGGAGCTCAGGCTCTCGACGTACATGCGCTGGCCCTCAGCGTATAAAGTGTCAAACGCCAGGCTGGACTTGCCCGAGCCCGAGAGGCCGGTCACGACAATAAACTGGTTGCGCGGCAGGGCCACGCTCAGGTTTTTGAGGTTGTGGACGCGGGCGTTTTTGATGAGAATAAACTGGCGCGGGTCGAGGGCATCAATCGGGTCTTGGGCCGGGGCGGCGGCCGTCAGGGCGTTTTTGTCAGGCATAGCTCAGCTAACCGCCGCGGTGGGGCGGAAGGTTTCGCAAAGGTCGGCGGTGGGCGCCAAGTCCAGAAATCAGGCGGGGCGTTTGGAAAGCAACAAAGCTGGTCTCACAAACATTTGTTGTATTTTTCGCTTTGAAACCAGTGGTCAGGCCCTGCATTAGCTTACGAATTATTCTGATTCCATGATTAAATTTTTACTCTCCGCGTTGTTCTCGTTGCTATTGGTGCGAACGGCCGCCGCGGCGCCGCCGGCCGCCCCACTCAACGGGCAGTGGAAAGGGCCGCTCAAGCTCATGGGCGGCGAAATTACGCTCATCATCACCATCGTGCCGCTCACCAATGGCACCTACTACGCCGCCCTCGACGCGCCGCAGCAGCGCATTGCCCGCATGCCGGTGGAGGTGGAGCTGACCGAAAACAATCTGCGCCTGCGCATTGAGCAGGCCGGCAGCTCTTTCGAGGGCAAGGTGCTCGACGGCGGCGCCACGCTCAGCGGCACCTGGAAGCAGCCGGGCCTGACAACCCCGCTCGTGCTCACGCGCGCCGCCGCGGCCGTGCAGGCCGTCACCAAGTTCAAGTCGGCCCCGCCCTACCGGCAGACCGACGTCAGCTTCACCAATCCCACCACCAAGCAGCGCCTGAGCGGCACGCTCACGGTGCCGGCCGGCGAGGGCCCGTTCGCGGCGGTGGTGCTGCTGAGCGACTCCGGCCCGCAGAGCCGCGAAGTGGAAGTGAGCGGCTACCGCATGTTCGGGCAGCTGGCCGACTACCTCAGCCGCCACGGCGTGGCCGTGCTGCGCTTTGATGACCGGGGCGTGGGCAAGTCGGGCGGCACCTACGCCACGGCCACTACCTCTGATTTCGTGACCGATGCCCGCGCCGCGCTGGCCTTTCTGCGCGCCCGGCCCCTGATATCGTCCCACCGCGTGGGCTTGGTGGGCCACGGCGAGGGGGCCAACGTGGCCCTGCTGGCCGCCGCGCAGTCGGGGCGCGCGCCGGCCTTCGTGGTGTCGCTGGCCGGCTACGGGCAGCCCGGGCACGAGGTGCTGCTGCGC
>CAXUEM010000092.1:8401-10085 GCA_964249885.1 uncultured Hymenobacter sp.
GCGCCGACCCAGCCCAGGTGAAAGCCGCCCGCGACGTGTACCAGCGCACCGTAAACATCATTCGCCAGACGCCCGACAACGGCGTGGCCCGCACCAAGGTGGCGGCCCTGCTGGCCGGTGCCAACACCGGCCTCGACGCCAGCATGGCCCGGGCCCGCGCCATTCAGATGACCTCGCCCTGGTCGCGCTACTTCTTTGACTTTGACCCCCAGGCTCAACTGGCCAAGGTGCAGTGCTCGGTGCTGCTGCTCAATGGCACGGCGGATTTGCAGGTTTCGCCCCGGCGCAACATGACGCCCCTGCACCGCGCCCTGAGCCGGGCCAAGCGCACGGTCGTTTCGGTCAAGCTCGATGGCGTCAACCACTTCTTTCAGCCCCCGGCCGACCGGTGGCCCATCGTGAACGGGGTGCAGGAGCCCACTTTCTCGGTGGAGGCGCTCCGGAAAATCCAGCAGTGGGTGGCCCTGGAAACCCGCCTGCCCGGCGACCCGCTGCCCGTGACGGTGAAGCGGCCCGCGCCCGCTGCCCGCAAGGCCGGCAAGCCGGCCGCCAAGCCCAAAGTGCGCAGCTAGAAGTCAGGAGCCGGGAGTAAGGAGCCAGAAAGTCAGAAGAACGTCATGCTGAGCGCAGCCGAAGCATCTCGTCCGCCATTAATCCAGTCGTTATTATGATTGGGTTAGTCAACGGTAGAGATGCTTCGCTTCGCTCAGCATGACGTTCTTTTTAAACTCTTAACTCTTAACTGTTAACTCTGCCTAGCCCGGCACGGTGTGCACGTAGGTGTGCGGCACCGGCCCGTTGACGCCGTGCTGGTCCAGGGCGCGCTGCAGCTGCTCGACCAGGCGGCCGTGGGCGGCCACGTGCTGGCCGGCGGCGGTGAAGGCGCGGAAAGCCACGCTCATGCCGCCGGGCTTGAGGGCCGTGACGACCACCTGCGGGGCGGGCTCTTTGAGCACCTGCGGGTCGGCCTGGAGCAGGGGCAGCACCCAGCTGCGCAGCGCGTCGAGGCTGGTGGTGTTGTCGACGTCGGTTATAATTTCGACCAGCGACTTATTTTGAGCGGTTTTGTTGATAATGACGTTGTTGGACGTGGCGCCGTTGGGCAGGATGATGGTGTCGCCCTGGGGCGTGACGAGAATGGTGTTAAAAATCTGAATCTCGCGCACCTCGCCCGACTTGCCCTGCGACTCAATCGTGTCGCCGACCACGTAGGGCTTGAAAATCAGAATCAGCACGCCGCCCGCGAAATTGGCCAGCGTGCCCTGCAGGGCCAGGCCCACGGCCAGGCCCGCCGCCCCCAGCACCGCCACAAACGAGGTGGTTTCGAAGCCCACCATGCCGGCCACCGTGATGAGCAGCAGCACCTTGAGCACGATATTGACCAGGCTGCGCAGAAACGAGCTCAGCGAAATATCGAGCCGCGCGGTGGCGTGGCCCAGCAGCTGGCTGATGCGGCCCACCGCCCACCAGCCCACGGCCAGCGCCAGCAGGGCCATAAACACGCGCGGCAAATACAGCAGCAGCATGCCTTGCAACTGCTGGGCGTAGGTCGTGACTTGGTTCATGCGGGCAAGATAGGAGAGAAGCGGAAAGCCGAAGTTGGCCTGCGCACAAATTCCGCCGAACCGCGTAACATTGCGCTGCCTCTCACCCCAGCCTCTTTGTTATGCCCGAACCGGAAAAC
>CAXUEM010000093.1:0-9569 GCA_964249885.1 uncultured Hymenobacter sp.
TCATCCATCGTCGCGATTCGCTGCGCGCCTCCCGCATCATGGCGGAGCGCGCGCCGGCCGCCACAGTGTATAGCGTCGAGCAGGACGTGGCCGCGCAGCGGGCCCAGGCCGAAACCAAGCTGACTCAGCAGGCCGCGGCCGAAAGCCGACAGATTGCGCAGGCCAAAGAAAAAGCGCTGACGCACACGCTGGCCACGCCCAGCGTCCGGGCCGCTCGGGAGAAGGTCGCCGGCAAGGTCCGGCCAACGACCCAGGAGCAGCGGGCCACGGTGCGGGCGGAGCGGGCCCAGCTGCTGGAGGAGTTGAGTCAGTTGGCGAAGGCCCCCAGCCGGGCGGCGTACTCGTCCATCGTGCCTATCACCCCGGCCGCCGCGCAGGCGGCTGAGCTGCATGTGCGGATTTTCAAAACGTACATTGCTGAGGGCGTGTTGCGGGTGCAGGAGCTGGTGGCCCGCATCCGCCGGGAAGGCGGCCGGGCCGTGGCTGGCACCAGTGACGCTGAGCTGACTAAGCAGGCCATGGCAGCCCTGCGGGACCACCGCGCCGCCGTGGCGCAGGGCGTGGCGGAGCTGGGCACCACCCTCGATAAAATTGCCCGCGACTTCACCACCGACGCGGGCGCCGTGGGCCAGACCCTGGCCCAGCGGTTCGTAGCTGACGCAGGCCTGGCTCCGACCGAGGCTCAGCAATACGCAGATGCCATCCGCCAGGAGTTTGACCGGCGCATCAGCGCGGCCCGCCAGCAGCGGCTCGACCAACTGACGAAGCAGGCGGCGCGCACCCCCACGAAGCCGCCCACCGCCACGGACTTGGATAAGACGCGCGAACTGTTCACGCTGGCCCCGGCCGACGACGCGGCCGTGCTCGACCACCTGCGGCGCGTGACGGAGCTACCCACGCTGACACCCGCCGACGCGGCCCAGCTGCGCACCCTGGCCCAGGCCATCACCGCGGCGCCCGCCGGCTTTCAGAAAGACGAGGCGGTGAGCCGGCTGCTGGCGGCCACGGCTCAACTCAAGGGCGTTAACTGGCTGGAGGTCGGCAGCGCCCTCTGGTACGCGAACGTGCTGAGCAACTACAAGACCCACGCTGTAAACCTGTTTGCCAACACCGTGCAGACCGGCGCTGAGGTGCTGGTCCACACTACCCACGCGCTGGCCACTGGGCGGGGCCGCTTCGCTATGGCGCCGGGTAAGGGGTTGGTGCAGGGCCTGCGGCGCGGCGCCCGTGAGGCCGCATCCGCGCTGACCACGGGCCGCGAGGTGAGTCGCGACGGCATCCGCTTCGACGAGCCCGCCCTGCTCGAAACCATCCGCTTCACCGGCGGGGCCGCCAATCCGGCCAACTACCTCAAATATGTGGGCCGCGCCCTGCGCGCCGGCGACGTGTTGTTCAGCACTGGCCTGAAGGAGATGCGGGCATACGAACTGGCCGTGAAGGAGTCATTGGCCGCGGGGCAGAGCGGTGAGCCCAGCGCGGCCGTGTGGGCGCGGGTGAACGAGACGCTGTACCGCACGAGCGAGCGGCTGGAGCAGGCGCGCTCCCAGGCCGAGGCCGAGGGCCTAAGCGGCAACGATTTCGAGCGGCGAGTTTTCGAGATTGCCGAGCAGAGCCGCGACGCGGAACTGAGAGAGGAAGCTCGCGAGTACGGCACGGCCGCCGTGTTCAACGGCGAAGTGAAAGGCGCGCTGGGCTGGGTGACGTCGGGCATTCAGCGCGTTACCCAGGGCGTGGAGATTGCCGGTTTCAAGCCTGCGAAGCTGATTGTGCCTTTCACCCGGGTGATAGCCAACGTAGCCAACGCCTACCTCGACTACACGCCCGTGGGCGCGGCGCGGGCCGGCATCAGTCTGGCGCGGGAGAAAACCGGCCGCGGCAGCGGTGGCTACCTGTTCGGCGGCAAGCCTGACTCTGAAATGCAGCGCCAGCTGACGAGCGAGGCGCGCGCCCACCTGGTCATCAAATCCATCTTCGGCGGCGCCGTGGCCGTGGCTGCTTACGCCCTCTCGCACAACGAGGACGACGAGGGCCGGCCGACGCTGGAAATCAGCGGGGCCGGCACCGGCAACCCGGTGCGCGACGCCCAGCTGCGGGCCGACGGCTGGCAGGCCCACAGCATCAAGGTCGGCGGCAAGTGGTACAGCTACGCGGGCACGCCTGTCGGCATCATGCTGGCGGCCATCGGCAACCTCAACGACGGGGAGCGGTACCGCAACGAGCACGTGGAAAACAGCGAGGAGGCCCTGAACGCGCTATTCCTGAACAGCTTCCGGGCGCTGCAATTCACCAAGAACATGACTGCGCTGAAGGGGGCCGCTGACTTCCTGGGCGCCGCCGACAGCCGCAGCCCCGAGCAGGTCACGAAGTGGGCGCAGCGGCTGGCCGCTGGTTCAACCAAGGGCTACGTGCCCTGGAGCGCGCTGCTCACGCAGCTGGCCAAAGACTACGAGCAGTACCACGGCCTGCCCCGCAAGCAGGCCCGCTCTTTCGGGCAGATGCTGGTGCAGGATATTCCAGTAGCACGTGATGGTCTTAATGATGCCCTTGACGTGCTGGGCGACCCGCTCCCCATCGACACGGACCGAATCATATCGGCGGCGCCATTCCGCGACGCGCCCACGCGGGCCGTGTGGGACTGGCTGGAGAAAAACAACCTGTTTATTCCGGTGCCGAACCGCAACAGTGGCGGTGCATTGCTGGTGCGGCTTCATGGTGGCCACGAAGGCCCGATGAGCGAAGCAGAACACTTCGCTTTTATGAAGCGGCGGGGCCAGCTACTCAAAGGGGCGCTGCAGCACCAATTACCCGAGTTGCAGAAGCTCACGCCGGCGGAAGCTAAGAAAAAACTTCAGCGGATGGTAAGGATTAGCAGCCGCCAAGCAAAGCAGCAAATATTCCAGCGTTCCAATTGACTGCATTAGTCTGCTGGAGGGCCAGATAGCCAATCGCCCAAGACGAAGAAGCCCAGTCGTGAGAAATTAATGAGAAAGGCCCGCCTCAAGTGAGACGGGCCTTTTTGTTTGTAGCATATGCCTGTGCGACACTGTAACCCTTACTCAGCAGCAAAATCGGTTGTTAATACAGGGGCGGTCGGAGCTTCCTGTTTTTCGGTGAAGACAAGCTTCTTCTTCTTAGCATCAGGAGTGACTTCGTAAAGACCTTTATCTGAGGCTATCGCATCTATTGCCTGATTGAGGAAGTCAGCTTTCGCTTCATCTGTAACATTGGAGCTTCCCTCAGGTCCTGTTTTAGGATGAACAAACAGTAGATAGAGACAATAATCCTTGATTATTGCCAGGAAATATACTCGGTAGCCACCACTGCCCTTTAGGCGCTTTTTAACGTAAGGTGTTGTATTCGAGGCATTAAGAAGAACTCCTGAACGAGCTTCCTCCATCGTTTTACCATAGAAATGCTTTAGCACTTCGGCTTCTAGAGAGGCATAAGGCTTCTTCTTACTCAGCTTTTCTATTTCAACCTTAAAATCTTCAAGGCAATATAGTTTTAGCACAGGCTATCTAGTCGTTTAGTGGCCTCCTGAAGGCTTGCGCTTTGTGGCGATGGGAAAAATGTATTTTCCAGGTCGCCAGCCAACTCCTTGAAATCATCAATGGTTGCCTTGAACTCAGCTAGCTCTGCTTTGCCTATTTTATGCTTAGCAAAGTACCTGGTTACGGACACATAATTCCTGACAAGGAGCCCGTGTAGATGAGTCATGGTATCAATCAGTTTTCGCAAAGCAGAAGTCAGTGCCTCGTCATTGTCGGTGAACCAAGTGAATTCCTCCAGTCTGGGCATCAGTTCGTCTAGCTGCTGAGTAGTTTTCAGCAGGTACTCTTTTCTAGTTAGAATCCCATCCAAAAAGGCGTTAACCTTTTTTTCAAATTCCGCCGCTTTTGAGGATTCACTGACGGTAACCTCCCGGAAAGTCCCGAATATAGATTCGATTTTTTCCATCTGTTCCGCCCGCTCAGCAACCGTTACGCTCATAGTAAGGACGATTTTATAAGCCTGAAAGTGGGCTAGCTACAATTCTGGTGACCGAGTTGAATCGGCTCCCCCACAAATGTAGTCGTCTAACGCCGACCTTACAGCGTTTGTTCACGCTCAGTTGCACCTGACTCAGAGAGAGCCACGGCGGTTTGCCCCAAAACGTTGTACTTTTCTAATAACTTAGTGGTTATGAGCAAGTAGAATATGATTGGCTTAAATACCAGGTGCCGGCCGTACAGCTGCTTCAGGAGCCGCCGATGACGCGGCTTTGATTGTGGGCCAGCAGGGAGCTGCGCAGATATTTAGGGCCGCGGTCCGACTTCCACTTGATAAGCGAGCCGAGCCGCTTACGTTCCCGGAACAGAGTGGTGCGGCTCAGGCCAGTCAGCCGCTCGGCTTCCTGCTGACCCACGTATTCGGGCAGGCTGGCTTTCAACTGGCGTACCTCCTCAGATAACGCATCAAGGCGTTCAATCAGGGCGCGATATTCTGGGAAATCTGATAGGTTAATGGTCATGGTTTCTTAATAAACTAGCTGACTGATTTCCTCAAAATCTCCGCCTTGTTTAGCCAGAGTCAGCGCGCGCGCCACTTCCTGATTGTAGCCACTCAGGAACATCGTTTTCTCCAGCAGGTCACGAACGATAGCGTGGGCGTGGTCCCCGATTTCCTTGGGAGTTACCTCGTCCAGGCCGGCGCCGTAGTCATTTTCTGGTAAGAGTGAGAGAATCGGGGCAATCAGCATGGCATGGTTCATTCCATCAGCGAAGTCCTTACTCTGCTCGCCGGGCAGCTGTTCGAAAAAGGTTAACAGGGCCGGGCTTAATCCTGCCCCACGGCCCGGTGCCCACTCCAAAGCAGTTATTATCTCTTTATGAGCGTCGTAAGGCTCATCACTGTGCCACTCCGCCCAGTTGTCGGGCACAGTATCACTTTTACCGTACTCACAAGCTAAGTCGGCCAGTTGCAGTGCCCGGCCGTGCCCTTCCAATTCAGCTCGCATCAGCGTTAACTCACCGACCTGAGTCAATAGCTTCTTCTGCTTCGTCGCGCTTTCGTACCCCGCCAGCAACTCATCGAGCAGCCTCTTTCGAACAGGTAAAATCAATGCACTGAGCTGCTCCAGGGCACCTAGTTTGCCCCCTGCGCTGGTTGTTTGGTGATCCATACTTACAGGATTTGATGTTAAATGAAGGTCCAGAGACCACTTGTTAGAATGTCGTCTTGGAAATATTTAAAACTTGCGTGCTGGTTTGTTGCGGCACCAGGTGCCCTATGGGTTTGTTGCGGTCAGATATAGAGTAAGGAAGTAGCTGTTTTTACCAGCTCAACGGCACCTAATGGCAACAGATTCAGACACGTTACACCGCCAGTGGGCATCCGTTGTCGCGGGGCCTAGTGCCATGCGCCGGGTGGCCAGCAAAGCCAAGTGTCCGGCTGCGCTGCTACACACGTTGCTGGCGCTCCATCTGCGTAACCGCACGTGGTCGTTACCCTCGTCCACCGCTGAGCTGCAGCAGGCGTTACAGGTGAGCCTGCCCCTCGTCCGTGGGTACGTCCGCGACCTCGAAGCACGGAGCCTGCTGCTTCGGGTAAGCTTCTACCGACGCGGCCCACGGCTGTTGCAGCTCACCGGCAAAGGTGAAGACTTGGTACGCCAGTGCCAGCGGGAATTGCGCCGCTCAGCAGAGTTGCTGGTGTAGCGATTGGTGCAGTAAAGTGGGTTTTAGAGCAGCGCCGTCAGCCTATCCGCAGGTACCTACTCCCCAATTTGCCCCCCCCTCCTATCAATTCCCAAAGTCGATTTAAATTGACCGGGTGGGGGCCTTGCGAGTGGGGGCCGGCCTGCTGTTGGCATTATTATTCTGGTTGCTGTACAACGTAGTGGGTGACTTCGTAGAGGCACCAGTCTCCCTGGTCATCCCAGCGAAGCGGCCACGACTGGCAGGCGCCGCCGTTGTCTTCAATGAGACCGATGAGTGCCAGCCCGATAGTATGCAGGCGGGCGCACTGCCAAGTCTCGGTACCGTCAGCGCCTCGGGCCCAGCGCATATACACACGTCCGACCTCTAATTCCGCATAGTGGTGTACCGGGTCGATGGCCACGCAGGTGCCAGCTGAGAACCGCGGGCCCATCGACTCGGATGTGAACCAGAAGTCGCGCCAGACTTTGGGCTGACCACGACGGTCAGTAATTCCAGCAAGCTCAGCCACAGTACGGGGCTGCCAGGGCAGACCAGGTTCCTGCCAGTATTTGCGCTGGCGGGGTGTAAATCCTTGAAAGGTGGGCGGATAGCCGTGCTGGGCTGCTATTTCCTCGATGGTAGTTGCAACAGCTGTGTGCTGAGGCTCACAATCTGAGAGGGGGGTCTGTGCTCGGGTGCGGTTGTTCTGGCCGTTCTCCCCAAGCTTAAGCTGCTCGTTCGTCATGACTGAGGGGCTTTAGGTTGTTTGAGATGAATAAACTACTTGTTCAGAAAGCTAATACTTTTACTGAACTACCACGTAAATGTACGCATGTGGAAACAATTTTGTTTCAACTAACTAAATTATTTACTGAAATGAATAAAGAATCTACACCCACAGTAAATGCCCGCCTCGCTGTTTTCATAGACAGCCTGGGTATCACCAACAATGGCTTCAGTAAGCGGGTGGGAGTTGTGCCCTCTGTAATTGGCAACATCATCGGCGGCCGCTTGGGTAAGCCCAGCTATGAGCTACTGGAGAAGATTGCCATTACTCACCCCACATTGAGTGTCGAGTGGCTGGTGCGCGGCGAGGGCCAGATGCTTCGGGGGGCAGCGGGGGAGACAGAATGCCAGAAGCAGCTCAAGGCTCTGACTGGAAAGTATGCCGACCTGGAGGAAGACTACGAGCGAGCAACCACCCAACTGGAGCGGCTTAAGAAGCTGGGCGATTTGTTGTAGGTACCAAGCTCTCTCTCTGTAGTGCAGATAGCGCTGGTTATTCTCAAATACGGGAGAGACTATGTAGGGCCAGTAAGCAGGAGAGTGTTGCAGCAATGAGGAGTTGGCAGTTAGATTACGGTCGACGGAGGGTTTTTGCCCCGGACGATGTGTAACCCATTACGCATCGTCTGAGGCTGAAAATGTCCCATTCGTCCCAATCAGCCCGGATGTGTAACCCATTACGCATTCGGGCGTCTAACCCGCCCCGTCATGCCCTACGCCATTTTTCTCGCTACCAAGCTCACCACTCCAGGTATGGCCACCAGCGCCACCCAGCACAACTACCGGCTAGAGGAAACACCGAACGCGGACCCGGCCTGGACCCCGCTCAACAGGGAGTACGTGAACCATGAGCACCAGCCCTACCTGCAGCTAGCCAACGAGCGCCTAGCAGAACTCAATCTGGTGCCACGGCGCCGGGACGCGGTGCATCTCGTGGAGTTGGTGCTGACGGCCAGCGCCGACGGCTTCCCGCGCGGAGCTGATGGCCGCGTGCCCGACATCCGAGAGTCGCCCTGGGTGAAGGACAATTTCGAGTTTGTGGAAAAGCAGTTTGGGGCCAAGAACGTAGTCGGCTTCATGCTGCACCAAGATGAAATCACGCCGCACCTGCACGTGCTCGTCGTGCCCATCACAGCCGATGGGCGGCTCAGCTGCCGGGACGTATTCAGCCCGGCCCGCCTGCGCCAGCTACAAACTGACTACGCCCAGGCGATGGCGCCCCACGGCCTGGAGCGGGGCATCAAGTACAGCACGGCCAAACACGAGGACGTGCGCCGCTACCACGGGGCCCAGCAGATGAGCAAGGAGCAGCTAACGGAGTTGGCCCAGCCCCTGGTTATTACACCGTATCGGCTGCCGGCGAAGCATGAAAAAATGACGGACGAACAGTACCGCTGGGATGCGGACTCCCGTGTCAGATTTACCTTAACCGTGCTGCTGGACAAAGCCAACAAGAAGATTGAGCAGCTGGCCACCGTGGCCACGGCCAACGCCCACGAGCGGGAGCGGGCCCGGGTGCTGGAGAAGCGCTTGGCCAGCAGTCAGAACTTAGTGGTAGCAACCCGCACGGAACTGACCACCACAACCAGCACCCTGACCACGCAAGTGCAGCAGCTTCAGCAGGAGCTGTCTACCCGCACCGCGGAGCTGGCGGAGCAAAAGGAGCGCGCTGACAAGAACAATCTGCAGTCCATACGACTAGTAATGAAACATGTGCAGGGGCAACCATTGTCAGAAAAAACAACCACTTGGGCACAGGAGGCGTGCCAGAGGGACCACCGCAACATTGAGGGCTTACTGGCCAAACAGCTGCTACTACCCCTGCAGCAGGTGACGGATATGGCCCCCGCATTTCTTAAGTACAGCTACGTGCTGGAAGTCACCAGTCCGGAGAAGTTTACTCTGACGCACGAGAAATACGGGAGACGCTACAGTAGCGACGAGTTGCGGCCCAACGGGCGGGACTTTATGGAGCAGTTCCAGCAGGCAGTGGGGAAAAGACGCGAGCAGGGCGCTCAAGCACTGGAGCAGGGTGGCGGCATTGAGATGTAAAACAGTCATCGGCCAGTCGTTCAGCAACTAATTCACTAGAATTTAGCTTTTTTGCTTAAACTTTGCACTGACAAAACCGACAGAACCCCTTTTGTCGGTTTTGTCAGTTCTATACTATAGAGTTTATTTGAGCTAGCGCTAGGGCAGGGCAGACAGTTATATCATGCTTTTGGCGACCGTCAGAGTGCCGTGGGGCCACTCAACAGCGGATAGCATGACTGAATTAGAACGAAACAAAAGCAAAGCAGAGCAGGAGATGTTGCGCCGTATACCAACTGCTGCTAGGTGGCATGGCATACCTCCCATCTACAACTACTATTTTGACTTTTACCTTCGATGGGTACTGGCGCGGATGCCGCTGCCAAATAGAGACTCGCCAAAACCGCCGCCGCTTAGTACAATTGACTATGACCCGAGAGAGGCACCACTAAGAGAGCATTTTAAGCGCGGCTCAGCAGCTTTGCACGAAGTAGAGGGCTTTTTAGAAGAGCTTTTTGGCGAGCAATTAGAAGCAACCCTTGACCGCCAAGCCAGTGCGAGCGACTATAAATATGTTGCTGATGTGCTTCGTGAGGAAACACAGGAGCTTAACCCTCCTCCCATCACTGTGGTGCGGGCGCTTAGCTGGCTGCATGAACAGGTAGTACGACTAAGCCGGCCTGAGTTGGCTATTCCTCCATCATCTCTCCCTGTAGAGTCTATAGAAGCAGCTAAGCCCGACAACATTGAGACATCACTTGAGCTACCTAGTAGCCAACAGGCAAATGGGCGGTGGGATGGATTATTTCTTGACAATTACACGCTCACAGATTTAGACAATTTACTGGTATTTGTAGGCCTACTAGAGACAGCAGAGCCACGGGTAGTCGCAGATAATACAAAACCAGCTCAGTGGGTAGCAGTAGTAGCCGCCTTAAAAAAGACAAAGCGAACAAGGGCAGACAAGGCTGCCTTATACCGAGCATTTAGTGAGACTTACGGGGCCGCTGTAGGGTCACTAAGAACTTTTCAGGGCCAGCATAATACCACCAATGAAGATGCGCAGATATGCTA